>NZ_JBHUPT010000028.1:0-37005 GCF_049056525.1 Leisingera coralii
TCTGCGGCAACCGCAGCGCGCCGCAGGCGCGCTGCCGGGCCCAAGGGCAAGCGCTGGCTGGCGCCAGCCAGGCGGCGCCCGCCCGCGGGAGCGCTCAGCCCCTTACACCAGACGGGCCGGGATCAGACCGCGCAGGGAGTTGCCCACGTGGATGGCCTTCGCATCGTGCAGGTCCTGTACCCTCAGCACCTGCTCCCGGCACCCTCCGCTTTCCAGCAGCGTCTGGCGCAGAACGCCCGGCAGCAGGCCGCAGCTCAGCGGCGGTGTCACCATCTGCCCGTCCTGGCGGGTTACGAAAAGATTGGTGATGGTGCCCTCGCAGACCTCGCCGCGCTGGTTCAGGAACAGCAGCTCCTCCACGCCCGCCGGCAGCGCTGCCCGCGCGGTGTCATAGAGCGCGCGGCGGGTGGTCTTGTGCTGCAGCCAGAGGTCACCGGCCTCCAGCCGGGTCTCCGCAATGCCGAGGCGCCATTCAGACGGGTTGTTTCCCAGCGGTGCTGTGGTCAGCTCCAATTTGCCAGCCGCATCCAGCGTCAGCCGGCAGCGCAGCAGTGCATCTCCGGCGGCCCCAGTCAGAACCGCCTGCGCCTCATCAGGTTCAAAGGGAATGCCAAACGCCGCTGCGCTGCGCCCCATCCGGGCCAAGTGCTGCTGCAGATTCCGGAACCCTTCACCCGGATGCCAGCCCAGCGTTTCGATCAGGCGGAAAGCGGAATCGTTCTGGAGGGCGTCACGCGGGCGAACCGGGCTTTCCATAGCGCTTCCTCATATTCCGATTCCGCGGTGCTGTCCCAGACCACGCCGCCGCCCACGTTGAGTGTTGCGCGGCCCTCTTCCAGCATCAGCGTGCGGATCGCCACGTTGAACTCGGACGCGCCGTCCGGCGCCGCCCAGCCGATGGTGCCGCAATAGATGTCGCGGGCCCAGGGCTCCAGCTCCGCCAGGATCTCCATCGACCGGATCTTCGGCGCGCCGGTGATCGAGCCGCAGGGGAACAGCGCGGTGAAAATATCTGCGAGCCCGGCATCGGGCCGCAGTTTCGCCCGCACCAGAGACACCATCTGATGCACGGTGGCATAGCTTTCCACCGCAAACAGCTCCGGCACATGCACCGATCCGGTCTGTGCCACGCGGCTGATGTCGTTGCGCAGAAGGTCCACGATCATCAGGTTCTCGGCGCGGTTCTTCTCGTCCTGGCGCAGGAAGTCGCGGCGGCGGGCGTCCTCGACCGGATCGTCGCTGCGCGGCTGGGTGCCTTTCATCGGCCGGGTTTCGATCACGCCCTCCGCACCGGTGCGGAAGAACAGCTCCGGCGAGCGCGACAGCAGGTCCGGCAGACCGTCCTGCTGGACCAGCGCGCCGTGGCCCACCGCCTGCCGGGCCTGCAGCGCGGCATAAAGCTCTTCAGCGGTGCCGTAGGCATCCGCATCAATCGGGAAGGTCAGGTTGGCCTGATAGATGTCGCCCTTGCCGATATTGCGGTTCACCTCCGCGAAGGCTTCGGCATAGCGTTCATAGCTCCAGCGGGGTGTAATTCCTTCCAAACCGGCACAGCCCGGCTGCAGGCCGGGCAGCGCCCGACCCTCCCCACGGGAGGGCGCTTTCGCCCCCTCCCAGGGCCGGGCGCTGCCCTCAGTATTCTGCGGCAGCGGTTCCTCATAAACCCCAAAGCAGATCAGCGGCAGCCGCCGGTCCTTTGGCATCCGCGCAGCCAGCTTCGGCTCCAGCGCATATCCCAGCTCATACGACGCATAGCCCGCCAGCCAGTGCCCGGCATCTCGCGCAGCGTCGAGCGCCGCCAGCGCGGCAGGCACCTCTTCCGGCCCGTCCGCGCGGATCACGCGCAGCGGCTGGTCAAAGCATGTGCCGGCCCCCTTGGGGCCCCGGTCAAAGCGAATCCGCACTGAAAAAGTCTCCGCGAGTTTCTTGCCCCCACATATATCTGTTCGCTATGCGAACAAAAGGGGTGGATGCGGCATTTCCAATTCCGTTTCCGATACCCCTTGAACCTTTCGGCGCGGTCCCTATAACGCAGGACAATTTGGGCGCACGCCAGCGCCCGTGATTCAAAGCTGCCCGCGCGTCAACCAAAGGAATATGGCCATGCCCAAAAGAACCGACATCCAGTCGATCATGATCATCGGAGCCGGTCCGATCGTCATCGGGCAGGCCTGCGAGTTCGACTACTCCGGCGCCCAGGCCTGTAAAGCCTTGCGCGAAGAGGGCTACCGGGTGATCCTGGTGAACTCCAACCCGGCCACCATCATGACCGACCCGGGGCTCGCCGACGCCACCTATATCGAGCCGATCACCCCGGAAGTGGTCGCTAAGATCATCGAGAAAGAGCGCCCCGACGCGCTGCTGCCGACCATGGGCGGGCAGACCGGCCTCAACACCTCGCTGGCGCTGGAAGAGATGGGCGTGCTGGAGAAATTCGGCGTTGAGATGATCGGCGCCAAGCGCGACGCCATCGAGATGGCCGAAGACCGCAAGCTGTTCCGCGAAGCGATGGACCGGCTCGGCATCGAGAACCCCAAGGCCACCATCGTCACCGCGCCCAAGCGGGAAAACGGCACCGCCGACCTGGAGGAAGGCGTCCGCATCGCGCTGGAAGCCCTGGATGAGATCGGCCTGCCCGCAATCATCCGCCCCGCCTTCACCCTCGGCGGCACCGGCGGCGGTGTGGCTTATAACCGCGACGACTACATCCACTTCTGCCGCTCCGGCATGGATGCCTCGCCGGTGAACCAGATCCTGGTCGACGAAAGCCTGCTGGGCTGGAAGGAATACGAGATGGAAGTGGTCCGCGACAAGGCGGACAACGCGATCATCGTCTGCTCCATCGAAAACGTCGACCCGATGGGCGTGCACACCGGCGACTCGATCACCGTCGCCCCGGCGCTGACGCTGACCGACAAAGAATACCAGATCATGCGCACCCACTCGATCAACGTGCTGCGCGAGATCGGCGTGGAAACCGGCGGCTCCAACGTGCAGTGGGCGGTGAACCCCGCCGACGGCCGCATGGTTGTGATCGAGATGAACCCGCGGGTGTCCCGCTCTTCGGCGCTGGCCTCCAAGGCAACCGGCTTCCCGATTGCCAAGATCGCGGCCAAGCTGGCGGTTGGCTACACCCTGGATGAGCTGGACAACGACATCACCAAGGTGACCCCGGCCTCGTTCGAGCCGACCATCGACTATGTCGTCACCAAGATCCCGAAATTCGCCTTTGAGAAATTCCCAGGGAGCGAGCCTTACCTGACCACCGCGATGAAGTCGGTGGGTGAGGCGATGGCGATCGGCCGCACCATCCATGAATCGCTGCAAAAGGCGCTGGCCTCGATGGAATCCGGCCTCACCGGCTTTGACGAAGTCGCCATCGAAGGTGTCGGCGCCGATGCTTGGGAACCGGCGGGCGACAAGGCCGCGGTGATCAAGGCGATCGGCAAGCAGACCCCCGACCGGATGCGCACCATCGCCCAGGCAATGCGCCACGGCTTGTCTGACGACGAAATCCAGGCCGTCACCAAGTTCGACCCTTGGTTCCTGGCCCGCATTCGCGAAATCGTCGAGGCCGAGGCCGAAATCCGCACCGGCGGCCTGCCGTCGGATGAGGCCGGCCTGCGCGCGCTCAAGATGCTGGGCTTCACCGACGCCCGCCTGGCCAAGCTGACCGGCCAAAAGGAGGCTGAGGTCCGCAAGGCCCGCCGCGCCCTGGGCGTCAACGCCGTGTTCAAGCGCATCGACACCTGCGCCGCCGAGTTCGAGGCGCAGACCCCCTATATGTACTCGACCTACGAGACCCCCGCCTTCGGCGACGTCGAATGCGAGGCGCGCCCATCGGACAAGAAGAAAGTCGTCATCCTCGGCGGCGGCCCCAACCGGATCGGCCAGGGCATCGAGTTCGACTACTGCTGCTGCCACGCCTGCTTTGCGCTGACCGATGCGGGCTATGAGACCATCATGATCAACTGCAACCCGGAAACGGTGTCGACCGACTATGACACCTCGGACCGGCTGTATTTCGAGCCGCTGACGTTCGAGCACGTGATGGAAATCCTGCGGGTGGAGCAGGACAACGGCACCCTGCACGGCGTCATCGTGCAGTTCGGCGGCCAGACCCCGCTGAAACTGGCAAACGCGCTGGAAGAGGAAGGCATCCCGATCCTGGGCACCTCCCCCGACGCCATCGACCTGGCCGAGGACCGCGAGCGGTTCCAGGACCTGGTCAACAAGCTTGGCCTCAAGCAGCCGAAGAACGGCATTGCCTCCACCGACGAACAAGCGCTGGAAATCGCAGGTGAAATCGGCTTCCCGCTGGTGATCCGCCCGTCCTACGTTCTGGGCGGCCGGGCAATGGAAATCGTCCGCGACATGGACCAGCTCAAGCGCTACATCGCCGAGGCGGTGGTGGTCTCCGGCGACAGCCCGGTGCTGCTCGACAGCTACCTGGCCGGCGCGGTGGAACTGGACGTCGACGCAATCTGCGACGGCAAGGACGTGCATGTGGCAGGCATCATGCAGCACATCGAGGAAGCCGGCGTGCACTCCGGTGACTCGGCTTGCTCGCTGCCGCCCTACTCGCTGGACAAGCCGGTGATCGAACAGATCAAGGAGCAGACCTTTGCGCTCGCCAAGGCGCTGAACGTGGTTGGCCTGATGAACGTGCAGTTCGCGATCAAGGACGGCGAAATCTACCTGATCGAGGTGAACCCGCGCGCCTCGCGCACCGTGCCGTTTGTTGCCAAGGCAACCGACAGCGCCATTGCCTCCATCGCCGCCCGGGTGATGGCGGGCGAGCCGCTGACGAACTTCCCGCTGCGCCCGCCCTACGGGCCCGATGCAGGCTACGACGTCGACACGCCGATCGCCGACCCGATGACGCTGGCGGACCCGGACATGCCCTGGTTCTCGGTCAAGGAAGCCGTGCTTCCGTTTGCCCGCTTCCCGGGCGTCGACACCATCCTGGGTCCGGAAATGCGCTCCACCGGTGAAGTTATGGGCTGGGACCGCTCCTTTGCCCGCGCCTTCCTCAAGGCGCAGATGGGCGCCGGGATGAAGCTGCCGTCCAAGGGCCGCGCCTTCATTTCGATCAAGGATGCCGACAAGGGTAAGCTGATGCTCGAGGCAGCGCAGATCCTGGTAGAGCAAGGCTTTACCCTGGTTGCCACCCGCGGCACCCAGACCTGGCTGGACGGCCAGGGCGTGGCCTGCGAGCTGGTGAACAAGGTCTATGAAGGCCGCCCGCACGTGGTCGACATGCTGAAGGACGGCGACGTCCAGCTGCTGATGAACACCACCGAGGGCGCCCAGGCGGTCGAGGACAGCAAGGAAATGCGCTCCGTCGCGCTTTATGACAAGATCCCCTATTTCACCACCGCCGCCGGCGCCAACGCCGCCGCGCGCGCCATCAAGGCCCAGGCCGAAGGGGACGTCGAGGTGAAATCGCTGCAAGGGTAGGCCCCAGCGCTCAGACGCTTTCCGCAACGTTGAAAAGCCCCGGCAGCGCCCGGGGCTTTTTGTTTGGCGCCCCCTCCCCGTCACGCAGCCGTGTTGAGTATTGACCGCTGCCCCTCCCCATTCTGTGCGACCCTGAACGGCACCCCATGATCCGTAACTTCCAGCTCAGGGAGAAAGGCCATGACTTACCGATTGAGTATTGCCGCAGGACTATTGACCCTGGCTCCCGTCGGCGCATTTGCCCAGGACTGCCCGGTAGAGGGCGACCCGGCCGCCCTTGAGGCCGAGGCCGTCGTCAAAATCTATGAATGCATCGAGGCAAAAATGGCCGAAGGCTATACCGCAAACGGCGATCCCGTCGGCTCGGAGTTCCGCTCCTGGCAGGTGACCTCCGCCCGGCCCGCCCAGCCCGGACCGCATGGAGACCGGTACCTGCAGACCTTCGCCAATGAGACCGCCGCGGAGCAATACCTGAAGTTTGCAGAAGAAGGTTTTGAGATGCCGGCCGGATCGGTCCTGGCCAAGGAAAGCTTCACAATTGAGAACGGCAACGCGGTTCCCGGCCCCCTGTTCATCATGACCAAGCTGGCCGAAGGTGAAGCGCCGGAGGCCGGTGACTGGCTTTATGGAGCCCTCATGCCCGATGGCCAGGAAATGGGTATCCAGCAAAGCTTCTGTGCCGGCTGCCACTTGAACTGGGAGGCCCAGGACAGCCTGGCCTACCCGCTGGAGGAGGTCCGCCTCAGCAGCCAGTAGACGCGGGCAGCCCTGCCGCCAGGCAAGCAGCCCCGGGACTTCGCCGGGGCTGTTTCACGTTCTGCCGCAACCGTTTGACAGCATCAGGAAATGCCACGGGTGCGTGCTGTCAGCCTGCCTGACGCATCAGCGTTTGCAGCGACTGACCCAGCGGCGCAGCCAGCGACACGCCCTTGCCGCCCATCCGCGCCTTGGAGGAGATCACCGAGACCAGCCGCGGCGCGCGGCCCGGGAGGGTCTGCAGCACCGGTGAGCCGGAGGCGCCGAGATCGACCCTGCAGGAGGTAATCAGCGAACTCTGGCGGGCCACCAGCACCTGGCAGGCCGTCTGCAGCCTGGGCGACCTCGCGTTGCTGTGCGAGTAGGACATCACGTCGACCCGCGCGCCCCGCTCCGGAGCGGCGGCCAGCGCCAGCGGGCGCACCACATCGGCGCTGATCGGACGCTCCAGCCGCAGCACCGCGATATCTGTGCCGGTCTGGAACTGCCCGGTCTGCCCGTGCCGGTAACCGGCGTGGATCGCCGCCTTGGACACCCTGCGCGAGGCCTTCGACTGGCGGCCATTGAGCCCCGCCTCGAATTTGACGCTGCGCGGGTTCACCGCGCGGCCGGTGCGGATGTCATACATGCAATGGGCGGCAGTCAGCACCATGTCCGGGGCAATCAGGCTGGCCGTGCACATGCTTCGGCCGCCGATGTTCAGGCGGCCCACCGCCTCCCATCCGGGGACGGACTGCACCGGCGCCCGCTGCCCGTCCGCGGCGGCAGTTCCGGCACCGACCCCCATCAAGACAGCGGCGGCAATTTCTAGCAATCGTCTCATGACCCACTCCATTTTCCCACACCGCCATGGTGGGTGAGTCCTGAGGCTGGAATGCGGCTTGCTGCGGTGCCGCGCTGGCAGAAAGATGGGCAGAATGCGACAGGATTAACAAAGGATTAAGACCCGCCCCGCGTGCATCAGCCGCAGCGGCAAAACCCCTTATTTTCTTAACGCTCACCCTCGATTTTCAGAAAATTCAGTTCAAAACACCGGAAAACCTTATGTTTTCCGTTAGGATAACAGGCAGCAATTCCCCCTGTTTCCGCGGGAAATCTGTGTCTGGCGGTAACTTCGAGGCTCAATTGCGGCACAAATGAGCCTTAACAAATGCCTAAACGCCAGGCCCGCCGCTCCCTGAGTCTTTAACAGCGCGCCGCGCCGCAGCTTCCTGAAAAACCGCGCATTTTCCCGCCTGCCAAAAGAGGCAGCACTTGCCGCGGTTGCAGCAGCGGGGCAGACTTGGCGGCAACCGCAATGATCTGAAAAGGAGCCCCTGAATGCGGCTGCCCCTGATTGTCACCGCGTTGCTCTTGCTGGCCGCCTGCGATGTCCCGCTGATACCGCTGATCTGACATGCAAAAAAGCCCCGGCAGCAGCGCCGGGGCTTTCTCTATTCAGGTGCAGTGATCTGCTCAGATTACTTCTGCGACACCCGCTTGTGCACCTCTTCGGCGCTTTCCACCCGCTCCGAGTAGCGGTCGACCAGATAGCCCTTGCGCCCCCGCACCAGCCAGGTGAACTTCACCAGCTCCTCCATCACATCCACCAGACGGCGGTAGAACGGGCCCTCCGGCAGGCGCTCGCCCTCGCTGAATTCCAGCCAGGCCTTGGGGATCGAGCTTTGGTTCGGAATGGTCAGCATCCGCATCCAGCGGCCCAGGATGCGCATCTGGTTCACCGCGTTGAAGCTTTGCGAGCCGCCGGACACCTGCATCACCGCCAGCGTCTTGCCTTGGGTTGTGCGGATCCCTCCCTGCAGCGACAGGGGCAGCCAGTCGATCTGCAGCTTCATGATGCCGGTCATCGCACCGTGGCGTTCCGGGCTGGACCAGACCATGCCCTCGGACCAGACCGCCAGATCGCGCAGCTCCGCCACCTTGGGATGCTCCGCCGCGCCGGTATCGTCCGGCAGCGGCAGGCCGGAGGGATCGAAAATCCGCGTCTCGCAGCCCAAGCTGCGCAGCACCCGCGCCGCCTCTTCCGCAGCCTTGCGGGAATAGCTCACCTCACGCAGGGAGCCATACAGCAGCAGGATGCGCGGCGGATGGCGCGGATCGCCTGGTGCAGCCAGCGCGTCCACATCGATCGGGTGCAGCTCCCCTGCCGCGACAGCGGGCAGGTCGCTCAGGTCAAGGGGTTCAGGCACTTTCTTCTTCCAGGTGCAGTTTCATATCCAGCAGAACCTGCTGCAACAGCACGGTTTCCCGCAACAGCCGCTTGGCCTCGTTGACGGTGATGATACCGTCCTCGATCGCCGCCTGGTATTCGCTCATCAGCTGGGCAAACCGCTGGCTCAGCGCGATCACGTCCGAGTTCACCCCGCCGCTGCGGCCGGTCTCCTCGGCGCTGCCGTTGCCATTGTAGGACAGCGTGATGTTCTTCAGATCCGCCAGCGCCGAGGTCACATGCGGATATGACGCCGCCCCTTCCAGCTTGGCCACCGCATCCACCGGCATGAACCGGTCCGCGTGCTCGGCGTTGTCAGAGTAATACCGCCCCAGTGTCGCCTTGGACTTGCCGGTGATCTGGCAGGCAGCTTCGATGCCGACATCCTTCACCAGCGCTTCGGTGTGCTTCTTCAGATACGTCCCGATTTCAGCCATATACTTCCTACCTGGCTTGCCCGCCGCCCCCATGGGGAACGAACCGGTTAATTTCCCATTTCTGAGTTGTAGAGGAATTGCGATACCTTATCCATCCCTCAGGTTTTCAGGGATTTAGCGAGTGGCATGATGCAATAGGCATCTGTTGTCCGGTGCAAAGCAGGACGGGTGAGTGACGTCCTGCGTCAGGGCAATTGGTCTGCCCGGAACTTGCGCCTTCCGGGGCTATTGGCGATGGCTGTTCTACAGGGGTTTTTGTTCCGCCCCGGCCGCGCCAGCCCCGGGAGGCCTTCCAGCCTGACGCCAATCGGCCACCGCCTGGGGAATTCCTGCGCGAATCCGGTTTTCCCCGCGCGCGCCTCCGGGTAAACCCGCCGCCATGGCCAAGCTCTATTTCAACTACTCCACCATGAACGCGGGCAAATCGACGGTTCTGCTGCAGGCCTCGCACAACTACCGCGAAAACCGCATGGACACTTACCTGCTGACGGCGCAGCTGGATGACCGGGCCGGAGCGGGCAGAATCGCCTCCCGCATCGGCATCGGCGAGCAGGCGGACATGTTCTCGGCCGGCGACGACCTGTACCAGCGCATCGAACAGCGCCTGGCGCGCGGACGGGTGGCGGCGATTTTTGTCGACGAGGCGCAGTTCCTGGAACCGGAGCAGGTCTGGCAGCTGGCCCGCGTCGTCGATGACCTGCGGGTGCCGGTGCTGGCATACGGCCTGCGGGTGGACTTCCAGGGCAACCTGTTCCCCGGCTCCGCCACCCTGCTGGCACTGGCGGATGAAATGCGCGAGGTGCGCACCATCTGCCACTGCGGCAAGAAGGCCACAATGGTGGTGCGCCAGGACGATCAGGGCCGTGTCATGACCGAGGGCGACCAGGTGCAGATCGGCGGCAATGAGACCTATGTCTCGCTGTGCCGCCGCCACTGGCGCGAGGCCACCGGGGACACGGCAAAAGACAAAACAGCCGCCCGCTAAGGCAGCTGCTTCTTTCTGGTTCTGAATACCCCGGGGGTTCCGGGGGCAGCGCCCCCGGCTTTTTTTTGTGCAGGCAGAACCTCAGACCCGGTTGGGCAGCGCCTCACCCGCGAGGTATGCGGCCACATTGTCCAGCGCCATATGCCCCATGTTGCTGCGGACCTCTTCGGTGGCGGTGCCCAGATGCGGCAGCAGGGTCGCGTTATCCAGGTCGATCAGCGCCTGCGGCACCTTCGGCTCGAACTCATAGACATCCAGCCCCGCGCCGCCGATGCGGTTGTTCTGCAGCGCGTCGATCAGCGCCGCCTCCTCCACCACTTCGCCGCGGGCGATGTTGATCAGATGCGCATGGGGCTGCATCGCGTTCAGCACCTCGGCGTTGATCAGGTGATAGGTCTCGGCACCGCCCGGCACCGCCACCACCAGGAAATCCACCTGCCCCGCCATTGCGGTCAGGCTTTCCGCCCGGTCCGCCGGGAAGTCCAACTCCTTTTCGGACCGCGCCACGTAAGACACATCCATGCCAAAGCCGAAGTGGCAGCGGCGCGCAATCGCCTGGCCGATGCGGCCCATGCCGGCGATGCCGACACGCTTGCCGGTGGCGTGCAGGCCCAGCATCTGGGTCGGGTGCCAGCCCTCCCAATCGCCCTTGCGCAGCATCCGCTCGCCTTCCGAGGCGCGGCGCGCCGACATCAGGATCAGCGTCATCGCGATATCGGCGGTGGCATCGGTCACCGCGCCCGGCGTGTTGGTCACCTCGACGCCGGCCGCCCGCGCGGCCTCCACGTCGATGTGGTTGTAGCCGACCCCGAAGTTGGCCAGCAGCTTGCAGCGCGGCGTGCCCGCCTTGGCAAAGATCTCCGCCGTGAACTTGTCGCCCAGCGTCGGCACGACAATGTCAAAGTCGCTGAGCGCGCGCAGCATCTCCGCCTCGCTCATCACCGCGTTGGTTTCGCGGATCTCCAGATCGGCAAAGGCCTCCCGCGCCCGTGCCGTGACCGCTGCCGTCATCGGCCGCGCAATCCAGATTTTCATCTCAGTGCATCCTCCCGCCCAGCGGGACCTTTCCATCGGGACCCGCCAGGAATATCTCTCCGTTTTCATCCGGCAGGCCCAGAACCAGGATCTCTGACATGAACTTGCCGATCTGCCGCGGCGGGAAGTTTACGACGGCCAGAACCTGCTTGCCCACCAGCGTTTCCGGCATGTAATGCGCCGTAATCTGCGCTGAGCTCTTTTTTACGCCGATTTCAGCCCCGAAATCGACCCAGAGCTTGATTGCCGGCTTGCGCGCCTCGGGAAACGGCTCCGCGCGCACGATTTCGCCGACGCGGACGTCGACCTTCAGGAAGTCGTCAAAAGTAATCTCAGCCACGCGACAGCTCCTTGGACCGGTCCGTTGCCGCCGCTACCGCGCGCTTCAGCAGCGCCGGGAAGCCATCCTGCTCATCCATCAGCACCTCCAGCGCCGCCTGGGTGGTGCCGTTGGGGCTGGTCACATTGATGCGCAGCTGGCTGGGGCTGTCCTCTGCCGCCTCGGCCAGCGCACCGGCGCCGCCCACGGTGGCCTTGGCCAGCTTCATCGCCAGTTCCGCCGGCAGCCCCTGCGCCTCGCCCGCCGCGGCCAGCGTCTCGATCAGGTGGAACACATAGGCCGGGCCAGAGCCGCTGACGCCGGTCACCGCATCCATCTGGTCTTCGTTCTCCAGCCGCACGGTTTGCCCGACGGCCTGCAGCAGCCCCTCGGCGCGTTCCAGGTCCTTGGGCGCGGCGTGGGCATTGCCGATCAGCGCGGTGATGCCGCGGCCCACCGCGGCGGGGGTGTTCGGCATTGCCCGCACGATCGGGGTCTCTGCCCCCAGAATGTCCTGATATGTCGCAATCGAGGTGCCCGCGGCCACCGAAATGAACAGCGTCTGGCCGTTGCCATAGCTTTGCAGCGTCGGCAGCGCCTCGCCCATCATCTGCGGCTTCACCGCGATCAGCACGATGCCCGGCGTTTTGGGCAGCTCCGCATTGAGGTGAACGCCGGTGCCCTTCAGCCAGTCCGAGGGGTGCGGGTCGATCACCCAGACCGAAGCGGCGGGCAAGCCGCCCTCCAGCCAGCCGGCCAGCATCGCCGATCCCATCTTGCCGCAGCCCAGCAGCACCAGGCCGCGTGCGGCAATCTCTTGCATATCCATCTTTCGCCCCTCCCCTAAATCTCAGGTTCAGGGCAAGGTTTACGCCCGGCCGTAGGCCTCTGCAATGGCGACCTGCATCGCTTCCTTCGGGCTGCGCTGGCCCCAGACCGCCAGCTGGATCGCCGGATAATAGCGCTCCGCATTGGCCACCGCCGCGTTCAGCATCGCGTCGATCTGCTGCGGGCTGGCCATCTGGCCGCCAGCCAGCATCAGGCCATAGCGGAACAGCATCAGCTTGTGGTCGGCCCAATAGGTAAAGGAGCCTTCCCAGCACTGGTCGTTCATCTCGTTGATCAGCTCATACAGCCGCGGCAGCTCCGCCTCCGGCGGCTCCATCTCAAAGCTGCAGACCAGCCGCAGGCATTCCTCATAGCCCGACCAGGCCAGCGTCAGCGAATAGGTGCGCCACTGCCCCTCCACCGACATGGCGATCTGGTCATCGCCGACCCTGTCGAAGTCCCAGTCATGGCGCGACGCCAAGGTCTCGACGATGTCGATGGGATGGATGTCTTCTTCCAGGTGAAGCTCGGATAGTGCCATGATGCCACCTCTCTTTATTGCCTAGCACACCAGGCACAGAGGCACCCAATAGCTAGCTTTTTGCGCTACGGGCCGGGGAGGCATCCCCGCTCCCATACTAGATATGGTGGGCCTGAATTCATGATCTGGCAACCTTTATTTTGGGGATATCTGCAATAACTTGTGGATGAACTATCCACAGACCCCAAAATGCCGGCATCGTGACTATGATGCGGATATCAGCGGAGGTAAACCCCGACCGCCCCGCAAAACGCCAGCGCGCCGCGGTGTCCAGGGCAATTTTTCGGGGAGCCGGACCAGCCGGCCGCTGTCAGGACGGCAGCGCCAGCTGCCTTTCCAGCGCATCAAAGGAGACCGGCCAGAATTCCGACAGGAACCCCACCGCCTCCTGCTCCGACACCTCGGACCGGTTGCCCGCGCTGTCATAGGCCCGGCCGATGGTATAGCGCAGATCGGTCCCGTCCTCCACCTGCGTCAGATGATAGGTCTCGGGCAATTCGATGCCTTCGCGGCCAGGGTCCTTGATCCGGGTCGAGAAATACTCGAACGGCTGCCAGTCGGTGACCCGGTAGACAAACTCCGCCAGGGAATGACCGCAGTGGTACACCGACCCGGCCCCCAGGCGGCCGTCAGGGTTTTCCATCTCCATGGTGCTGACCTGATCCATCCAGCGCAGCTTGAACTCCGGCGCGGTCAGCGCCTCCCAGACCAGCTGCGGCGCGGCCTTGAACCGGCGCCGGTAGGTCCAGACCCCGTCCGCCTCCTCCAGAAAATCCCGGTCCTGGCCGGCCCGGAACCGGTCCCAGGCGCGGGCCAGGTCATAGACCTGCATGGACACCTCTCCGAAATGCTCGATCGGCTGCGAATAGGGCTTCATCGCCGCCTCCAGATGCATCGCCTGCACCGCCGCATCGCTGAACAGCGCATAGCTGCGCACGCCGGTTTCCGCCGCGGCCTCGGTCTTGGTCATCCGGTGCACCAGGATCACGTCGGCGCCCGACAGATCCTTGACCGGCCCCACCTGCATCTCGTCAAAGGCGCCGTAGTGGACAATGACCTTCAGATCCAGCCCGCCCGCGTTGGCGCAGGCGCGGCAGGGGCAAGTGGTGTTGGCCACGATATCCTGCCGCCGGGCGGCAAAGGCGTTATAGAGGTTCTCGCAGAACGTCAGCAGCAGATCGCCGGAGACCAGCTCGGCCCGCGTCGAATAGGCCAGCACCGCGTCGCCTTCCAGTTTCCAGAAGTGCAGCGGATCGCCGACCTGCTCCGCCACCGCCTGCAGCAGCGACTGCAGGATCGGGTTGGCGTGGTCCAGCTCGGAGGAGGTCAGGAATTGGGTATACCCGGATATATCCGCAATCAGCATATAGCCGTTCTGTGCCGTCATCGTACCTGTCCCCCGCTAAACACCCGGACGCCCTGGGAGCAGCCCGGCACCAGTATAGCAGAGCAAACGGTATTTTGCGCAAACAAGGCGGATCCTGCCCTGAAAGCGTGGCGGGATATTCAGCTGCCGGCAGGCGGGACCGGCCGGCAGGATGCTCAGCGGAAGGCGGGGCCGTGGGCCCAGACGGTCAGCGACTTGCGCTCGCCGCGGGTGACCGGCGTCACCTGGTGCAGCAGGAAGCTGGGAAACACCGTGCAGCTGCCCTGCACCCGGCTGGCGGCCACCACATGGGCGCCGGGCATGATCTCCAGCTCGCCGCCGTCATAGGCTCCCGGCTTGCTCAGCTGCACCACCAGCGTCAGCTTGCGCTTGCCCGCCACCGGCCCGTCGCCGATGTCGGAATGCCAGGCGAAATGGCCGTTGTCTTCTTCCCGGTAGCTGGCAGCCTGCGGGCTCTCGGCAAATTCGCGCAGGTCAAAGTCGAACTGCTCCCGGTTGGCCCGGCGCACCACGGAGATCAGCCGGTCCATCACCCAGCCGGTGCCCGGCACGTCATCCAGCCACACCACGCTGGCCCGGCGCAGGTTGTGATCGCGGGTCTGCCCCACCAGCCGCGCCTCACTGTCCGGCTCCGCCTCCACTTTCCGCAAAATCTCCGCGCATTCCTGCGTGCTGAACGCATTGGGCACCGAATAGACCGCAACCATGCCACACTCCTCTTCAAGCAGCTGAGGCAGCATGTACTCGACTACACTGCAGGCGCTGGACGGTTTTCGACCCGGCGGATAGAAAGCGACCTGTTTTTGCTTGCTGCACCACAGAGCAGCTATGCGCTGTGCGCAGACCGGCGCACAATAAAACCGCTTCGTACAATTTCAGCAGCAAAGCCGCGGTCCGCAAAATACGCAGAATGCTCAAGCGTCAGGTCAGTTCTGGCGAACAGAACTTCACTCCATTCGGGAAAGTGGACTTCAACCTGCTCGAACTGCTCGAACAGCCCAGCTAGTGGCGCCCCGCTGCGGGGCACTGCAAACAATGCGCTGTTCGGCACGCCTGCTTCATGCTTCCAGAGACTTTCGGCATAGGCCCTATGAGCCGGAATATCTGCCAGCCAGAACGCCTCTCCCAGCGGTGGCAATTCATCCTTTCCCAGCTCATCAAATGCAACAGTGATACGCATGTTACTTCCTTTGCCGGGAACAGCCTCAACCTGTTCTAGCAAGGTAGCAATTCTCTCAAAACAAAAAAGCCCGCCGCAGATCCCTCAGCGGCGGGCCTCAATTCAGCGCCGGGCGGGCAGCCTGCCCGCCAGTCCAAGGCTCAGGCTTTGTCTTTCGCCTCCAGCGCATCCAGCCGCGCCTTCAGCGCCTCGTTTTCCTCGCGCGCCTTCTGAGCCATCGCGCGCACCGCGTCGAACTCCTCGCGGGTGACAAAATCACGGTCGGCCAGCCAGCGGTCGATCATGCCTTTCAGTGCGGTGTCCGCCTCATCCTTGGCGCCCTGGGCCACGCCCATCGCATTGGTCATCAGCTGCGAAATATCGTCCAGGATCTTGTTGCGGGTCTGCATGTTCTTCTCCGTCTCGGGGTTGTCTCCTATATGGGCAAGCAAAGCCGCGGCGGCAAGCCGTTGACTTCCCATAACCCGCAAAGGCATTCAGTCGCACATGCAGGCCCTGATCCCCTTCCCCGACCTCTCGCCCGAGATCTTCTCGATTGCCATCGGCAGCTTCGAATTTGCCCTGCGCTGGTATGCGCTGGCCTACATCGTTGGCATCGTCATTGCCTGGCGCCTGGCAGTGGCCGCGCTGCGCCGCCCCGCGTTGTGGCCCGCCAGCCAGCCGCCGATGCGGCCCGGACAGGTCGAGGATCTGCTAACCTGGATCATCCTAGGAGTGATCCTGGGCGGGCGGCTTGGCTTCGTGCTGTTCTACCAGCCCGGCTATTACCTGGCGAACCCGGCGGAGATCCTGAAGATCTGGCAGGGCGGCATGGCCTTTCATGGCGGCCTTATCGGCGTGGTGCTGGCCACCCTGATCTATGCCGCGCGCCACAACATCCCGAAACTGCAGATCGCCGACCTGGTCGCCCACACGGTGCCGCCGGGGCTGCTGCTGGGGCGGCTGTCCAACTTCATCAATGCCGAGCTGTGGGGCCGCCCGACCGACCTGCCCTGGGGCGTCGCCTTCCCCGGCCAGGCCGCGCAGGACTGCGGCCAGGCGCTGGGAGAGCTCTGCGCCCGCCACCCCTCCCAGCTTTATGAAGCCATTCTGGAGGGGCTGATCCTCGGCGCGCTGCTCCTGTACCTCGCCTGGCGGCGGGGCGCCTTCCACACCCCGGGCCGGCTCTTGGGCGTGTTCCTGGCGGGCTACGGCCTGGCCCGGTTCATCGTCGAATTCTTCCGTCAGCCGGACGCGCAGTTCGTCACCCCCGGCAACCCGCTGGGGCTGGCCTGGCACATTGATGGCATCGGCCTGACACAAGGCCAGGCGCTGTCGCTGCCGATGATCGCGATCGGGCTCTACTTCCTGATCCGCGCCCGGCAATCCGCCCGGAGCGCCGCATGACCCTGCTGGCCCACCTCACCGCCCGCATCCGGGAAGACGGCCCCATTTCGGTGGCGGACTACATGGGGGATTGCCTGCTGCACCCGCAGTTCGGCTATTACACCACCCGCGACCCGCTGGGGGTTCAGGGCGATTTCACCACCGCGCCGGAAATCAGCCAGATGTTCGGCGAGCTGCTGGGGCTCGCCCTGGCGCGAAGCTGGCTGGACCAGGGATCGCCCGCCCCCTTTACCCTGGCAGAACTCGGCCCGGGCCGCGGCACCCTGATGGCGGACCTCCTGCGCGCCACCCGCGGCGTGCCGGGGTTTCACGCCGCCATGCAAATCCGCCTGGTTGAGGCCTCTCCGGCCCTGCGCGCGGCACAGGCCAAGGCGCTGGAGGGCTATGCCCCCGAGTGGCTGGACAGCGTCACGGATCTGCCGGACCAGCCGCTGTTCATGGTGGCAAACGAGTTCTTCGACGCCCTGCCCATCCGCCAGTTCATCCGCAGCGGGGATCACTGGAGCGAAAAGCGCATCGGCCTCAAGGACGGCGCGCTCAGCTTCGGCCTTGAGGCCGCCGCCCAGCAGCCCGCGCTGGACCACCGGCTGCAGGACACCCGCGACGGCGATGTGGTCGAACTCTGCGAAGCCGCAGGCCCCGTCACCGATGCCATCGCCGCGCGAATCGCTTCCCATGGCGGCGCGGCGCTGATCGTGGACTACGGCGACTGGCGGGCGCTGGGGGACACCCTGCAGGCGCTGCGTGCGCATCAGCCCGCCGATCCGCTGCAGGATCCCGGCCAGGCCGACCTGACCGCGCATGTGGATTTCGAAGCGCTGGCAATCTCCGCAAAATCCAATGGTTGCGCCTTCACCCGCCTCACACCCCAAGGGGTATTCCTGGAGCGGCTGGGCATCACCGACCGCGCCCGCGCCCTGGCCGCACCGCTGGCGGGCGAAGGTCTGGAAACCCTGATCGCCGCACATCGGCGGTTGACGCACCCGGAGGAAATGGGAAACCTGTTCAAAGTGCTCGGCCTCTATCCGTCGCAGGCCGCCCCTCCGCCAGGATTGAACCCATGACGCTTGAAATTCTCACGTCCGATCTGCTTGGCCCGGTGCGGCACGGGTTTTTCACCCGCAGGGGCGGCGCGTCTTCCGGCGTCTACCGGGGCCTCAACTGCGGTCTGGGCTCCACCGATCAGCGCGAGGCGGTGCAAATCAACCGCGCCCGCGTTGCCGCGGCGATGGAGGTGCCGGCAGAGCATCTGAGCGCGGTGCACCAGGTCCACAGCGCCGATGTGGCGATCGTCACCGAACCCTCGCAGGAGCGTCCGCGCGCCGATGCGATGGTGACAAATGTGCCGGGCCTGGCACTGTCGATCCTGACCGCCGACTGCCAGCCGGTGCTGTTTTCCGACCCCGAAGCGGGGGTCATCGGCGCCGCCCATGCGGGCTGGCGCGGCACCCTGGACGGGGTGCTCGAAGCCACGCTGGACGCCATGGAAGGCCTCGGCGCCCGCCGCGAGAACATTGCGGCGGCAATCGGCCCGACCATTTCCCAGCGCGCCTATGAGGTGGGTCCCGAGTTCTTTGAGGACTTCATGATGCAGGACGACAGCTACGCCCGTTTCTTTGCCAATGGCCAGGGCGGCCGCTACCTGTTCGACCTGCCGGGCCTGGGCCTCCACAAGCTGCGCCAGGCCGGCGTCAGCGCCGCGGAATGGACCCGCCACTGCACCTATTCGGATCCGGAGAAATTCTTCTCCTACCGCCGCGCGACCCACGCGAAAGAGGCCGACTACGGCCGCCTGATCTCCTGCATCCGGCTTTAACCACCCGTTAACCGCGCAAATTGTGGCGGGTTTTCTGAAATTCCGCCGCAATTGCTGCTGTCCGCTGCGCAAACCGCGTTCGCGCGGATTTATTTTCCCAAATAAACCAATCCGTTAACCCCTCGCCCTGCCCCGCCCGCCAATCCCAGCCGCGGAACCCGCGGCTCTGAAAATGCCCCCGGCGGGCCATATTCGCGGCGCAAAGATTACTCATAAAGAGGTCAGAACAACACAACCAGCCGCCGCCCCGGAGAAGGGCGCAGCTGCAGGGCGAAGGACAGACCGACCATGAAGATGAACAAGCGTTTCATTGCCTCCATCATCCGCTCCGCCAAGAGCGAGACCGTGACCCTGCCTTGGGCTGCCGCACGCCGCCAAGCCGGCCAGGCGCCCAAGCAAAAACTGGGTTAACGCCGGGGACGGGTGCCCGGGCGGCGGTCAGCACTGGCGCAGCCGCGCCAGCCCGTTGCCGCCGCCCGGGCACCCAACCGGCCTGGCAGATGCCGGGACCGGCTTGACGCTTCCTTAGCCGAATCACCTTACCTGCAACCCGGCCTGCCGCTGGGTCCAGCCCGCAGCGGCGAGAGGCCGGCCGTTAACCAGTTTGCTTCAGATTTTTTGACAATTCGAATAAATTCCCGCCATTTTGGCACATATAGATCGTTCAAGCGCGTCTGTGTTGCCGGTGGGGGCCGATGCAAACGGGCAGTTTGAAAGGAGAGGTCCGGTAATGACCATCCCTCACTCGCTGCAGAGGGCTGCAGCCAATGCCGTCGAAGCCAACGCGTTCCTGCAGGACCCGGCGGCGCTGCGAACCGCCGCCAAGCCGCAGCTGCGGCGTTTCGAGGTCAGCAGCCTGCTGCCCAGCGGCGCCATCTCGGAAACCCGCCACATCGCCCCGGCGCTGCCGCTGTTCGAGGACGCCTTCTGCGCGTTTTCCCGCGGCTCGCTGGTGGAAACCGCCACCGGCCCGGTGGCCGTCGAGGACCTGCTGCCCGGCGACGAACTCCTGACCAGCGGCGGCGGCAGCCAGCCGCTGGTGTGGATCGGCCGCACCAGCCTGCTGCCGGCCCGGCCCGGCTCGCGCGGCCGCAGCCACCGTCTCACCAGCTTCATGGCTGACAGCCTGGGCCTGCAGAAACCGGCCTCCAGCCTGGTCGCCGGCCCGGCCGCCCGGCTGCTGCGCACGCCGCCGCACATGCAAAGCTGCAGCCAGGGGCCGCTGCTGACTCCGGTTGCCGAATTCCAGGATGGCATGAGCATCTTTGAAACCGCTCCGCCGACGCCGGTGGACATGTACCACCTGTGCCTGCCCCGGCATGCGGTGATCAATGCAGGCGGGCTGGAGTTCGAATCCTATCACCCGGGCCCGGATGCGCTGAAGCTCGCCAGCTATGCGATCAAGACCCTGTTCCTGAACCTGTTTGCCCATGCCGACAGCATCCAGGACTTTGGCCCGCTGGCGTATCCGCGCGCCGACAGCCAAGGCAGCAGCGCGGGAGGCACCCTGCTGTAGACACCCCGCCGGCGGCCCTGCCGCCGGCTTGGCGCCGGACGGTCAACTCATCCCGCGGACATAGCGCACCAGCTGGCTGGCATTGAACTGCTCTTCGTCAATGATCGCCTTCATCAGATCGCCGATCGAGACAATCCCGGCCAGCTGCCCGCCTTTCAGCACCGGCAGATGCCGGACATGCTGTTCAACCATCAGCGCCATGCAGGCCTCGGCGCTCTGCCCCGGCTCAACACTGGTGAAATCGGTTGCCATGACATCGGCAAGCGGCGTCGTCGGCGAGGTCTTGCCCGCCAGAAAGACTTTGCGGGTATAGTGCCGCTCGGTGAAGATCCCGGCCAGCCTGCCGCCGGACATCACCAGAACCGACCCCACGTCCTCTTCTGCCATCAGCTTCAGGGCGTCGACCACCATGGCCTCCGGCGGAAGCGTGTGCAGCGTCTTGTCCTTGCCATCAAGTATTTGCTGAACAGTTGCCATCGTTATACCTCCAGTCGGCGGAACAACGACCGGGTCAAACCGATGTACCGGCATGCCCCGCCCTTTCAGCATCCGGCGTTTTCGCCCTCGCGTCAATGACTTGGATCAAGAACGCTGTACCGCACGGCGGATGCGGCCCTGCAGGGCCGGCGCTGGCTCAGGCCTCGCGGGCCAGCCGCTCCTCCAGCACCTCGAACGGCACGCCCGGCTCATCCTTGGCGCCGCGGATCACCAGCGAGGTCTTGACGCTGGCCACATTCGGCGTGGTCAGCAGCTCGCTGGTCAGAAAGCTCTGGAAGGTGCTGAGATCGGGGGAGACGCATTTCAGGATGAAATCCACCTCGCCGTTCAGCATGTGGCACTCGCGCACCAGCGGCCAGCTGCGGCACTTCTCCTCAAAGGCGCTCAGCTCCACTTCGGCCTGGCTCTCCAGCCCCACCATGGCAAAGACCTGCACCTCGAACCCCAGCTCGCGGGCGTTCACATCTGCATGATAGCCGTGAATCAGACCGGCCTCCTCCAGCGCCCGCACCCGGCGCAGGCAGGGCGGTGCCGAGATGCCGACCCGCTTGGCCAGCTCGACGTTGGTCATCCGCCCATCGGCCTGAAGCTCCGACAAAATCTTGCGATCAATCGGATCTAGACGGGTTGTGACCATGCCGGAAACTCCTGTGAATTTTGCGTTTCTTATAGCACCGCCACCGGGCCGCGCAATAATGTTTCATCGCCGCGCAATATTCTTTGCACTCCGAAGGTGCAAGCCGCAATTCCGGACGGCATCCGCAAATCTGCATCCCGCGGCATGCAAAGGCTGGGGGTTTAAGCCAGCGGGTCCTGCCGCTATATGCATTTCCTGACGGCGGCAAGCCCGCCATGCTGCTTACGTAAGGGACGAACATGAGCGAGACGCGCCACACCAAGGTTCTGATCATCGGCTCCGGGCCTGCAGGTTATACCGCGGGGGTCTATGCCGCCCGCGCCATGCTGGAACCGATCCTGGTCCAAGGCATCGAGCCCGGCGGCCAGCTGACCACCACCACCGAGGTCGAGAACTACCCCGGCTTCACCGAGGTGCAAGGCCCCGACCTGATGATCAAGATGCAGGAGCACGCCCAGGCGATGGGCTGCGAGGTGATCGGCGACTACATCACTTCGCTCGACACCTCCAAGCGTCCCTTCGTGGCCAAGGCCGACAGCGGCACCACCTTCACCGCCGATGCGGTGATCCTGGCCACCGGCGCCCGCGCCAAATGGCTGGGTCTGGAGAGCGAAGAGAAGTTCAAGGGCTTCGGCGTCTCGGCTTGCGCCACCTGCGACGGCTTCTTCTACCGCGGCCAGGAGATCGTGGTGATCGGCGGCGGCAACACCGCCGTGGAAGAGGCGCTGTTCCTCACCAACTTCGCCTCCAAGGTGACGCTGATCCACCGCCGCGACGAGCTGCGCGCCGAGAAGATCCTGCAGGACCGCCTGTTCAAGAACGAAAAGATCGAAACCCTGTGGTTCCACACCCTCGAAGAGGTCGTGGGCACCGACAACCCGCTGGGGGTCGAGGGCGTCGTGGTCAAGAACGTGCAGACCGGCGAAGTGAAGGAAATCCCCTGCAAGGGCGTCTTTGTTGCCATCGGCCATGCCCCCGCCAACGAGCTGGTCAAGGACGTGCTAGAGCTGCACAACGGCGGCTATGTCAAGGTGAAGCCCGGCTCCACCGAAACCTCGATCCCCGGCATCTATGCCGCGGGCGACCTGACCGACCACAAGTACCGCCAGGCGGTCACCTCGGCCGGCATGGGCTGCATGGCGGCGCTGGACGCCGAACGTTTCCTGGCAGAGCAGGAATAAGCACTGAACAGGGGTTCCCGGTCAGGCCGGGGATCCCGCCTCCGCTGCGGGCGGCGGTCAGTCTAGCCCGCCCTTGGGCTCAGCCCCCAGTATCCGTCCTCTCCCCTCTCCTTACGTTGAAGGCAAACCTGCCTTGCCTTCCGCCGCCGGATGGTCTCAAGGTCCTGCCCATTGCATTTTCAACCAAGGAGATTCCTGATGTTCATTCCCGGCATCCGTACCGTTCTGGCCTGCGCCGGCCTTTGCGCCGCGCTGGCCGCCTGTTCCGACCCCGAAACCCGCGCCCGCCACGACGCCATGCGCGCCAAGCTCAACACCTCTGACAGCCGCCATCAGGCGCTGCTCGCGATGCCGCTGCTGGACTATTACCAGACCACCATCGTCGCCTCCCGGATCGGCGCCCGCTGCGCGGGCCTGTCGCACAACGCCATTGCCGACCTTGAGCTCAATGAGCGCCGCAATGAAATGGGCCGCGGCTCCTTCTCCGCCATCGGCAGGAAGAAGGAAATCCTGGCAGCGGCCGACGCCCGCGAACAGGCCGTCGTGCGCCAGTACGGCTCGCTCTGCGCGGCCGGCCAGCAGGAATTTGCACGGGGCAGCTCCCCCATGTCCTATCTGCTGACCAGCTCCTGATCCTTTCAGCAAGGGAGCGGCAGCCCCGCTGCCCCTTCCGCCCCCTGGAACCGGACCGCCCCTGGCACCACATCTGCATGCGCCAAGCCTGGCGCGCTCCTGCCGCCGCCTCCTGCGGGGCCGGCCCTTAACACAATCAGCGCCCTGTCGCTGAGCATCCCGCTCTCAGCACAACCTTTGGCCGCGGACGGCCGCCGCCACATCTTTGCCGGAGCCGCTCCCCCCATTGAGAAACAGAATTCCCCCAGCCCCACAGCCTGCAAGCCATTGTTAAAATGCAACTTAATCGCTGCAGAGCCTTAACCCGGCATTAGCGGTTGTGCCGTAAAAAATTACGGAAAATTACCGCAGTCAAATCCATTTCCGCCGGGGGGCGTGCTCATGGCAATTCGCACTTTAAGCGCATTCAACGCGAACGCGTTCACTGTGGATAGCAGCTCCCCCTACATGTCCTCGGGCAGCTCGATCATCAACAACTCGGACACGCCGGCCGGGACAGTCTTCACCTACGATTCCAGCTACGCCATCGAACAAGTCACACTGGATGACACCGGCGGCGACGCCGATATCATGGAAGACGACATGGCGGGCAGCCACACCATCGTCGACGGCGGCTCCATGGTGGCCAGCGGCATTCCGGTCGAGGCCGAATCGCACCACTACGTGCAAGAGCTCGACGCAGACGGCAATCCCTTCGGCCCGGTCATCACCATCACCGTGTTTTCCCAGAACGGCGACACATCCGATATCTGGGGCTTTTCGACCGACACCCCGCTGAAGGATGGCGCCCGCTACGAGAAAATTTCCGGCAGCAACTCCGGCTCTTCGGAATACTCCAGCTTTGTGCCCTGCTTCGTGACCGGCACCACGATCTGCACCGATCAGGGCCTGCGCCCGGTGGAGCGGCTGCGCCCCGGAGACATGGTGCTGACCCGGGACAACGGGTTCCAGCCGGTGCTCTGGGCCGGC
Source organism: Leisingera coralii (assembly GCF_049056525.1). Taxonomy (NCBI): domain Bacteria; kingdom Pseudomonadati; phylum Pseudomonadota; class Alphaproteobacteria; order Rhodobacterales; family Roseobacteraceae; genus Leisingera; species Leisingera coralii. Next base: position 23,774 of record NZ_JBHUPT010000028.1, read on the forward strand.
CTCCGCCAGGTCGGCCGCGGCTGGCTGCAGGCCTGCCCGCATCTGCAGCCGGTGCGGATCGCCGCCAACGCCTTCGGCCCCGGCCAGCCCGCCCGGGATCTGTGGGTGTCGCCGCAGCACCGGCTGCTGCTGACCGGGGCGGACTGCCAGATGCTGTTCTGCGAGCCGGAGGTGTTCGCCGCCGCCAGCCACCTGCAGGCGCACCCCGGCGTCAGCCAGCAGCAGGTGGCCCGCACCACCTACGTGCACCTGCTGTTCAGCCGCCATCAGGCCGTGTTCTCCAACGGCATGTGGACCGAGAGCTTTCAGCCGGGCGCCCGCGTTCTGGGCACAGACGCAGGCGCCACGCGGCAGGAAATCCTGGAGCTGTTCCCGGACCTGGCCCGCGACGAGGGCAGCAGCTACCCGGCGGCCCGCATGGTTCTGAAACAGCAGGAAAGCAGCCTGCTGGCCGCGCTGCCGCAGGCCTGACGCGCCTGCCGCCTTGACCGGCGCGCGCGCGCCCCGCAGTCTGCCCCGGACACCGCGAGACAGGAGGACCGGAGTGGCAAGCGCGCTCTGGCAGGGCAATTGGATCAGCCGCACCCGGATCATCACCGGGCTGGTGCTGTTCACTTATGCCTTCTTCCATTTCATCAATATCGGCCTGGGGCTGCTGTCCCCGGTCTGGATGGAGGAGTTTCAGGACGCCCGCCAGCTGATCACCCGCAGCGCCCTGGGCAGCCTCATCCTCTATGCCTCACTGATCCTGCACGCCGGTCTGGCGCTGTGGAGCCTGGCCCGCCGCCGCAGCCTCAGGATGCGGCCCGGCGAGGCGCTGCAGACCCTGCTCGGCTTCCTGATCCCTTTGCAGCTGCTCAGCCATATTGTTTTCACCCGCTATTCGCATGATTTCTACGGCGTCAACGACGAGATGCCCTATGTGATCGTGCTGATGTGGGCCTCGCCCGAGGCCTGGCAGCAAAGCCTCTTGCTGCTGGCCGTGTGGGTCCACGGCTGCATCGGCCTGCACTACTGGCTGCGCCTGACCCGCTGGTGGCGGCGGCTGATCCCCTGGCTGACGGGGCTGGCGGTGCTTATCCCCGGCTTCGCCCTCGCCGGTTTCCTGACCGAAGGCCGCCGCATCTACGGCCTGTTCGCTGAGGGCAGCCAGCGCCCGGCGCTGATGGAGGACTTCAACTGGCCCAGCCGGGAGGATTTTGCCGCATTGTTCCAGGTGGACAGCGCCTGGTTCACGGCTTTCCTGATCCTGCTGGGCCTGGCGGCGGCAGCCCATGTCCTGAACCGGCTGCTGCGGCGGCGCCGGGCGGTGCGCATCCGCTATGCCTTCGGCCCCGAGATCCGCGCCGAACGCGGCCTGACCCTGCTGGAGATGTCCCAGGCCAACGGCGTCCACCACACCTCGCTCTGCGGCGGCAAGGGGCGCTGCACTACCTGCCGGGTGGTGGTGGACGAAGGCGGCGAAACCCTGCCGCCGCCCGCCCCGCCCGAGGCCCGCAGCCTGGCCCGGGTCAAGGCGCCGGCCAGCATGCGGCTGGCCTGCCAGATCCGCCCGCAGGCGCCGCTCACCGTCACCCGCATGTTCCGCCCGGACGGCAGCAAGGGCCGCGCCCATGCCAGCCAGGGCAGCGAACAGCAGCTCGCCGTCCTGTTCCTCGACATGCGCGGCTTCACCGCCCGCACCTCCGGCCAGCTGCCCTATGACGTGGTCTTCCTGCTCAACCGCTTCTTCGACGCCATCGTCCCCGCCATCACCGAGGCGGGCGGCACCGTCGACAAATACCTCGGCGACGGCCTCCTGGCGCTGTTCGAGGCCCCAAGCCCGGCCCGCTCCGCCCAGGCGGCGCTGGATGCCGCCGCCGCCATCGGCACCGCGCTTCAGGATTTCAATGCCCGGCTGGCGGCAGACGGCGAGCCGGAAATCCGCATCGGCATCGGCATCCATCTCGGCCAGCTGGTGCTCGGCGAGATCGGCAGCGCCGGCCATGCCCCGCGCACCATCATCGGCGGCAGCGTCAACACCGCCAGCCGCCTGGAGGCCAAGACCAAGGACCTGGGAATCGAACTGCTGATTTCCGCCCGCGTCCTGCAAACCGCGGGCTACGCGCCGGACCGGTTTGCCCTGCAGGAGTTCCAGCTCAGGGGCGTATCCAAGCCGCTGGCTGCACTTCCGGTTGAGCACGCGGCCGCATTGCCGCGGCTGCTCGCCAGGGAACAGGGTTGAGCCAGCGCCCCTGCAGCGGGAACACCTGTTTGGCGCTTGGCGCCAGCCTTGGACGATGCAATCCGGCAGGCAAGCCGCAGGGGAATATTCTGCCGCACACACGGATGCGTTGCAGCAATACAACTTAGCAAAAAATCGCCAATCCGGCCAAGATTGCCCTTTGCTTCCGGGGCAAACCATGCAATGCGTTCACGCGTGAACACACTTTTAACCCGCTGACGCTACTGCTGCCCCGTGACCGACACCGCACCCATATCCTCCCCGGAAGGCGAAGACCTGCTGTTCCGTCTCCTGCGCCAGCTCGATGCGGCGCCGGATGCTTCGCAGCGGGCCACTGCCGCAGCGCTGGGGATTTCGCTGGGGCGGCTGAACACTCAGCTGCGCCACGCGGCGGACAGCGGCCTGATTACCATCAGCGCCCGGCCCGGCCCCGACAAGCGCCAGCGGTTTGCCTATTCGCTGACCACCCGGGGCGCTGCGGAAAAACTGCGTCTCACCGATCAATTCCTTGCCCGCAAGCTCGCAGAATACAACGCGCTGCATGCGGAACTCACCGGCTCCGCTAGCGGCCTCCCCCCTCTCAAACACAGGACCAACCCGATGCAAAGCAACCTGGCTCCGATTCCCGAGCTCTATGTCTCCTACGAAAGCGCGCAGAAACTGAAGGTCGAAGCGGCTGACCTGGTCAGCTGGGACCTGACCCCGCGCCAGATCTGCGACCTGGAACTGCTGATGAACGGCGGCTTCAACCCGCTGAAGGGCTTCCTGTCCGAAGCCGACTACAACAGCGTCGTCGACACCATGCGCCTGACCGACGGCGCGCTGTGGCCGATGCCGATCACCCTGGACGTCTCCGAAGACTTCGCCGCCAAGCTGGAAGCGGGCCAGGACATCGCCCTGCGCGACCAGGAAGGCGTGATCCTCGCCACCATGACCGTCACCGACAACTGGGTGCCGAACAAGGCGAAAGAGGCCGAGAAGGTCTTCGGCGCCGATGACGACGCCCACCCGGCGGTGAACTACCTGCACAACACCGCAGGCAAGGTCTATCTGGGCGGCCCGGTCACCGGCATCCAGCAGCCCGTCCACTATGACTTCCGCGGCCGCCGCGACACCCCGAACGAGCTGCGCGCCTACTTCCGCAAGCTGGGCTGGACCAAGGTTGTCGCCTTCCAGACCCGCAACCCGCTGCACCGCGCCCACCAGGAGCTGACCTTCCGCGCCGCCCGCGAAGCCCAGGCCAACCTGCTGATCCACCCGGTTGTCGGCATGACCAAGCCGGGCGACGTCGACCACTTCACCCGCGTCCGCTGCTACGAGGCGGTGCTGGACAAGTACCCGGCGGCCACCACCTCCATGTCGCTCCTGAACCTGGCCATGCGCATGGCCGGCCCGCGCGAGGCGGTCTGGCACGGCCTGATCCGCAAGAACCACGGCTGCACCCATTTCATCGTCGGCCGCGACCACGCAGGCCCCGGCAAGAACTCCGCCGGCGACGATTTCTACGGCCCCTATGACGCGCAGGACCTGTTCCGCGAGTTCCAGAAGGAAATGGGCATCGAAATGGTCGACTTCAAACACATGGTCTATGTGCAGGAGCGCGCCCAGTACGAGCCGAACGACGAGATCGCCGACCGCGACAACGTCACCATCCTGAACATCTCCGGCACCGAACTGCGCCGCCGCCTGGCCGAGGGCCTGGAAATCCCCGAGTGGTTCTCCTTCCCCGAGGTGGTCGCTGAGCTGCGCAAGACCAAGCCGCCGCGCTCCAAGCAGGGCTTCACCGTGTTCTTCACCGGCTTCTCCGGCTCCGGCAAATCCACCATCGCCAACGCGCTGATGGTCAAGCTGATGGAAATGGGCGGCCGCCCGGTCACCCTGCTGGACGGCGACATCGTGCGTAAGAACCTGTCGAGCGAGCTGGGCTTCTCCAAGGAGCACCGCGACCTCAACATCCGCCGCATCGGTTATGTGGCCTCCGAGATCACCAAGAACGGCGGCATCGCCATCTGCGCCCCGATCGCGCCCTACGCCACCACCCGCCGCGCCGTGCGCGAGGACATCGAGCAGTTCGGCGCCTTCGTCGAAGTGCACGTTGCCACCTCGATCGAGGAATGCGAGCGCCGCGACCGCAAGGGCCTGTATAAACTGGCCCGCGAAGGCAAGATCAAGGAGTTCACCGGCATCTCCGACCCCTACGACGTGCCGCAGAACCCGGAACTGTCGGTCGAGACCGAAAACGTCGACGTCGACAACTGCGCCCACCAAGTGCTGCTCAAGCTGGAAAGCATGGGCCTGATCAAGGCCTGAGCCTGACGGCAGCGAGAAACAGGAACGGCCCGCCATTTGGCGGGCCGTTTTCCGTTTGACAGGCCTTGAGCATTCGCAGCCGCAGCCCCCCCCCCCTGTCCCTCGTGGCTCGGCGGGCAGCACCTCCGCTTCCGGCAGGTAACTAGCCGGTAATGGCCTGCACCGCTCAAGCGGCCTCTGTCGCCGGCCAACTTCCGCCATTTTCCCAAGGCAAACCGGTGTCAGCGTTTCAATTACAAACCTTAGAGATTCGCCTTATGTCCAATGCAGATTTTCAAAATCGTTTGCAGCGCATCAAAGAAAAAGTACCGCAGCAACAGCCCGCGGACCTGTGCACGCCGCAAGCGGAGCAGGCCCGGTCGGCGAAGATAAACTACGGCCTTCTGGTCTTGAGCGGGGCCGCTACGGTGCTTGGTTTTCAAGCCGTGAAATACACCAATGGAAATTTCCAGGCGATCAGGGACAGCATAGGGACCGCTGCGTCGGTTGGGCTGGGCCTTGCGACATATGTTGTTTGCCTGGCCGGGATCGTTGCGATGGCACGCGCAGTATTCAAAAAACGCATCGCGCAGCCCGTGGTGCAGGCCAGCAAACGAGCTTGTTTGCTATCTTCAATTTCCGGTTTCGGTCTCGGAACGTTTGCGTGTCTCATTATGTTCATGTCAGCGGCGGCAAGGTTCGTCGAAACAGAAACAGCCCAGAACTTTTCGTTTGGCAGCAGTCTGACTGCCTTTGTTCTCTTTCTTCTGTCCGCACTGTTCGGCCTGGTGGGGCTATTCTTCCGCGGCTACACGCTAGGCAGATACGCGCTATGGCGCGTTCCGGTCTATTTCCTGTCTGGCGGGGCGCTGACCTATGCCGCTGTCCGGCTTGCCGGGATCAACATGCTTAAATGGCCGTCTTTCATTGCGATGCTGCAATGATCCGTCTCGCCGGAACCCGCTGGGTGCCGCAGAACCCGGAACTGTCGGTCGAGACCGAAAACGTCGACGTCGACAACTGCGCCCACCAGGTGCTGCTCAAGCTGGAAAGCAGGGGCCTGATCAAGGCCTGAGCCTGACGGCAGCGAGAAACAGGAACGGCCCGCCATTTGGCGGGCCGTTTCTTGTGAACGCGGGTTACTTGCCGGCCATAAAGGCCTTGGCTTGCGCCAGATCCCTGCGCAGGGTTTCGAACTCACTGGAATAGGTCCCCAGGGACATCCCGAAGGCAGCCCGGAACGCGGCTTCCCAGGATTTGCCCTGCCCCAGGTAGCGCCAGTAGTTCAGCACCGCATCCTCGCCAAAGCGGTGCGCCAGCAGATACACGGCAAACCGGGCCGTCCGGTACTGTTCCCCGCCCTTCACGGTGCCATAGTTCTGCATCCCCCGCAGGCCCTTGCTGTTCTTGAGCGCAGATTTCTGCAGCTCCTGCAGCGTCAGCTTCCGGTAGCCGCGCTTGACCAGCCAGTTGTATTCCCCAAGCTCAGCACCGCCTTCGACCATCCAGGCCGGTCCGAACCTGCGCCGCGGCGTGTAGTTCTTGCTCAGCACCTTTTCATGGGCCAGCTCCCGCTGAATGTGGTGCATGTACTCATGCGCCATGATCGCCCCCACAACCCGGCGGACCTTTTTCGCCCAGGCGGCGTCATAGCGGCTTTTCAGCGGCCAGCAGATCAGCAGCTGGTCCAGATAGGCCTGGCCGCCGTATTTGCTGCTGGGTGTCTCGCAGATCTTGGCGACATAGGTCGACATCCGCCCGAAGGAGCGGCCGCGCTGGCGCTGCAGACCAACTGCCAGCTGCGCCAGGTCTTCGCCGCTGTCTGCTCCGGCAACGTCCACGCGGCTGGCCGGGTAAATACCGTAGTGGTTCTTGAAAAAGCTCTCAACATCCTGGAACGACTGACGCAGCAAGGCCGTCTGGACACTGCCGGCTCCGCCCTGGCCGGTGACGATCGGCGCTTGGGCCGCCGGCATGTACTTTCTCAGGCCCGGCTGCAGCGCGCCAATTTCCCGGCACCAGCCAACCGCGCTTTTCTCGGTCAGCCGCGGCAGCATGGCAAGCCCCTGCGCTTGCGGATTCTGCTGGCGCAGCGCTTCTGCGCCCTGGCGGGTTGCACCGCTGAGCCTGCCGGTCACGGAAACCCCGTTCACCCCCATGGCGGCAAGCTGGTTCTGCACACAGCTGATGTAGGCCTGTTTGACAGGAGCCCCGGCGGAAACCGCGGCAGGCGCAAGAGGGAGCAGAAGGGTGGCGAGCAAGCGCAAGCTGGCTTTCATGCAATCAATCCTTGGTAATTCTATTCGATATGCAACCTCAAGCTTTACCGGCACGTGCCAATTCATGCCAGCCTCTCAAAACCCTTTTCCCGGAAATTGCGCCGCCGTGGCAAATGCAGCAAAAGACGTGCCCCCGGTCAAAAAGGCAACGGCCGCCCGCCATTTCCCGGGGCAGGCGCAGAACGCCTTCCGCAATCGGCGGAAAATCGCTAATGGTATGGCAAAAATACAGAATTACAGACGGATTTCAGGTGCGAGTAGTTTCTCTTTGGATTGGTGAAGAACTGCCCTTGCTGACACAACTGGCGGTCATGTCCTGGCAGCGCCACACCTGCGGCGTTGACCTCTATGTCACCGACCCTGCCTGCCCGCCCCTGGGCGTGCCGCCCGGCGTCAGCCTGAAACCGGCCGGGGAGATTCTGCCGCTGGACACGCTGGAGCGCCTCAAACCCCTGATCCGCACCCGCTACAGCCCGCGGCAGGAGCGGCTCAGCTATTCCGACATTTTCCGGATCGCCCTTCAGAAACAGGGCCTCGGGCTCTGGCTCGACACCGACGTCATCCTGTTCCGGAATTTCACCCCCGACCCGGCGCGGGCCTGGTTTGCCTTTGATGGCACATCAACGGTAGGCTGCTCCGCCCTCTACTTTCCCCCGGACGACCCCTTTGTCGGCGACTTCCTCAAAGTGCTGGAACATCCGGAACTGTGGCCGGACTGGCTTGGCTTCAAACGGCGGGTGGTCAAGCCCGCACTGCTGCGTGCGCTCGGCCGGAAATTCCGGGCCACCGACCTCGGCATGACGGTCTACGGCAACGAGGCCATGGTGCAGATCCTGAAGCGGCAGAACCGGTTCGGCGAGGCCAAGCCGATGAAATCAATGTACTACCTGCCCGGCGCCAGCTGCGATTTCTACGACCCGGCACACACGGCTTCATTGCTGGGACAGCCGGACATCATCGGCCTGCACGTGCATCAGAAAGGGCCCTCCACGCAGCCGCCCCGCAGCGGCAGCGCGTTTGACCTGACGCTGCGCCAGTACGGGCTGGCAGCGGCAGAACCCGCCTGACCGCCGCCGCCCGCGGTCACAGGGCCGCTGGCAGGTCCACCGTGCCGCGCATCAGCACGAACCCCTCGCCCGCAACCCTTACGCCCTCGATCGCCTCGGCGCTGCCCACACGGGCCACCCGCGCCTGGCCGGGGCGGCCCAGCCCGTGGCCCTGCTCCGCCGTGAACTCTGCGTTCTCCATCAGCCCGTGACGCCACAGGTACGACGCCATTGCGCCGGTGGCCGAGCCGGTGAACGGATCCTCCGGCGGGCTGGGCGGCGCCATCAAGAGGCGCGAGAAGGTATCGCCCGCCTCCGTCGCCCCCTCCAGCGTCACCAGGAAGGGCTCCATCATGTCGATGCCTTCGGCGCCCAGCGACCGGCCCAGCGCCGCCAGCGCCTCCAGGTTCAGCTGTGCCGCCTCCAGCGCCGCCCGGTCGCGCAGCACCGTGACGCAGAACGGCAGCCCGGTGGAGACCTTTTGCGGCCGCCCCACGATGGCCTCCACCGGCAGCGAGATTGCCGCGGCCACCAGGCCTGGATCGGCAAAGGGGCCGAACTCCGGCGCCACCTGGGTCATTTCGATCAGATCGCCGTCCAGCTTGACCGGCACCAGCCCTGCCCCGGTTTCCAGCGTGATGCTATCGCCCTCAAACAGCCCCCGGTCCCGCATCGCCGCCACCGTGGCGATGGTCGGATGGCCGGCAAAGGGGATCTCGCGGCTGGCCAGGAAATAGCGCACCTTGACGTCCGCCACCTCCGACGGGCCGGTAAAGGTGCATTCCACCAGCGAGGTCTCCCGCACATAGGCGGTGCAGACCTCCTCCGGCAGATGCGCGCCGCCATGCACCACCGCACAGCCGTTGCCGCCAAAGGCACGGGAAGAAAACGCATCCACCCAGTCGAAATCAAATTGTGCCATCACGAGTTCCTCCGCCGCATCTTCGATATATAGGCCCTGGCCGACCCGGGCCTCTTGCGCAGCTCCATTACCTGCGCTTCGAATTCGCCCAAGCCGATGCCAAAGGCACCTTGGAACGCCTGGTCCCAGCTCTGGCCGGTGCTGAGCTGCCGCCAGAAAGTGAACAGCGCCTCCTCGCCGCTGATCCGGGTCAGGATATGCACGGCATAGTGCGAAAAGTCATAGTCGCCCTCGGTGCGGACCGTGTTGTGCGCCCGCATTCCCTTCAGGCTCTGCTCCGATTTCAGCGACATGTCCCGCAGCTCGGACAGGCCCGGCGCCCGCAGGCGGAGAGCCTTCTTGCCGAACCGCGCCGCCACAACTTCCGCGCTGCCCTCCACCAGCCAGGACGGCCCCATGCGGGCGCGCACCGCAGTTGCGTTGAAGCCTTCGGAACGGGCACCGCCCAGCTCCGCCTGAACCAGGTGCATGTATTCATGCGCCATCATCCCCCCCAGCCATTTGCGGGAGCGCTTGAGCCAGGCCTTGTCCGCCTGATGCGGATTGTCCCAGCAGATATACATGAACTTGAGATAAGCCGCCCCCGCCACGCCGAAGGGGTTTTTGCAATGCGCGGCAATGGACGCATCCGCGTTGAACCTGGCATCGGACATCTGGCTGAGCAGGCGGCGCACATAGCCCTGAACCGTCTTGGTATTGCCAGCCGCGGCAATGCCGATGTTTCCGGCCAGCACGATCCCGTATTCCCGCTCCATGAACCGCAGAACCCGGTCATAGGCCTGCCGGATGCCTTTCTCCGCATTGGGCGAGTCCGCCAGCAGCAGCACCGGCGCCGCCGACGGCATATGCCGGTCCAGGCCGGACCGCAGCGCCGGCAGCTCCCGGCACCAGTGGATGGCGGTTTTCCGGGTCAGCGCGGGAAGCTGTGCCAGGTGCCCGGCGCCGGCACGCGAATGGGACTGCCGCATGGCCTGCAAGGCGCTGCGGGTTGACTGTGTCAGCTGCCCGTCCGCGCGGCCGGGATCATATCCCAGCTCCGCCAGCTGCCCCTGCACGCATTTCACAAACGGGTCAGCCGCGGCGGGTGCCGCCTGTATGCCGGCGGCAAGCGCCAAGGAGAAGGCAAGGCCCAAGACCTGTGCGGCGGGCCGGAATTTGCGGAGTGTCAAAAGTATCTCCCGGAATTCAGTCTCAAAAACAAATCAGGCTCCCAAAATGGGAGCCTGGCTTCTGAAAAATCAAGGTGTTTCCGGCCGTTGCACCGGCCCCTGTGGCAGGATCAATGCACCGCGACCGGGGTCAGGTCGTGCTGCCGCGCCAGCACATAGGCCAGCCGGCGGTCGGTCACCAGCGCCAGCTGGCCGCCGCTGGAATCATGCACCGCATAAAGCTGCTCTTGCCCGGCGGCGTTCATCTGCACTTCCTTGGGCAGGTCCGACACCGCGACCGCCTTCACATAGACAATCCGGTCAGCGCCTTGCTTGAAGTCAAACGGTGTATGCATAGCTCTTACCCCTTCTTGATGCTGATCGTCTGGACAACGGTTTCAGGCCGGGCACGGGTCAGATCCACATGCAGCAGCCCGTTTTCCATCACCGCCTCGCCCACTTCGACGCCGTCGGCCAGCACGAACATGCGCTGGAACTGGCGCGCCGCGATGCCGCGGTGCAGGAACACCCGCCCTTCGCTGTCGTCGCGCTGGCGGCCGCGGATCACCAGCTGGCGGTCCTCGACGGTGATCGCGAGATCCTCCTCGGCGAAACCGGCCACGGCCAGGGTGATGCGGTAGGATAAATCAGAGGTCTGTTCGATATTATACGGCGGATAGCCCTCGTTGCCCGATTTTGCCGAGCGTTCCAGAAGGCGTTCCAGCTGCTCGAACCCCAGCATATGCGGGTAGGAGCCCAAGGTAAGTTTCGACACGTTGTTCGTCCTTTTTGCCAAAGCGACGGATGCTTACGGCCCCGCTCACGGCAGCCGCCTGCAGAGGAATATGGGAAGTTCCTGCTGGATTCACAAGAGCATGTGCTCATAGGTCTAGCGGAAAAGCGGTTAAGGAAGTATCTTCAGCCTCACTTCATTCATCAGCTTTACTGAGTCGCCCATGAACGCACCCACAGATGTGTCGATGAAGACCGATGAGGTCCTCAGGGTTGAGCTGGAGGTTTTCCGCAGGCAGCACCGAGATCTGGACGAGGCGATCACCGCGCTGGAAGAGCGCGGCACCAGCGACCAGCTGACCATCCGCCGCCTGAAGAAACAAAAGCTCATCCTCAAGGACAAGATCGCCTTGATCGAAGACCGGCTGACCCCGGACATTATCGCCTGACGCCGCGCCGGCAGGTCCGGCAGCGCTTTCAGTGCCTGTTGCCCGGTGCCGAAGCCGCCCGGGACCATGCTGCAGAACGCAGCGATTTTTCCAAACAGCAGAAACTCCCGCCCCCTGGCGGTGCAGCCAAGCTGCCCATCCAGGCGTTGGGCGCGGCAGCGCGCCTGCAGGCGCGCTGCGGTCCCGCCTGCCAGCCGGCCCGAGCGTACCGAGGCAAGCCAAGCAAACCCCGCCTCCGGGCGCGGTTGCGCCAGCTGTGCCCGGTTCAGCCCCCCCGTCCACCCGATCCGCGGCAGGCCGTCTGCCGCCCCCGGATTATCCGCCTTACCGGATGGTCAAACAGGCAATTACCCGCTAGGAGCAGCCCGATTGTCTCTGGCGGCTTCTTTGCGAAGCCTCCGGAAGCAAGCCTCTGAACAAAAATACGAGCGAGACAATGACCGCTGCGAGGGAACAATTCCCGGCACCTGAGATGCAGGCTGCCGATTACAACTTCACACCGAAACAAGCGCTGGCCGGCGCCCAGATGCTGTTTGTCGCCTTTGGCGCGCTGGTGCTGGTGCCGCTGCTCACAGGCCTTGACCCCAGCGTCGCGCTGTTCACCGCGGGCCTCGGCACGCTGATCTTCCAGATCGTGACCCGCGGCCAGGTGCCGGTGTTCCTGGCGTCTTCTTTCGCCTTCATCGCGCCGATCATCTACGGCGTGCAGACCTGGGGCATGGCCGCCACCACCGGCGGCCTCGCGGCGGCGGGGCTGCTCTACGTGGCGCTCAGCTTTGCCATCCGCGCCTTTGGCGCAGGCTTCCTGCACCGGCTGCTGCCGCCCGTGGTGGTCGGCCCCGTCATCATGGTGATCGGCCTGTCGCTGGCGCCGGTTGCGGTCAACATGGCCACCGGCCTGGCGGGCGACACCCAGGTGATGCCGCGCAACACAGCGCTGCTGCTGGCTGCCATCTCGCTCGGCACCACCATGCTGACCGCGATCCTCGGCCGCGGCATGATGCGCATCGTGCCGATCCTGGCCGGTGTCGCCGCGGGCTACACCGCCGCCCTGATCCTGGGCGCCGCCACCGGCGAAACCCTCGTCAGCACCGCGGCCGTGGCCGATGCGCCCTGGTTCAAACTCCCCGGCTTTGCCGCGCCCGAGTTCAACCTCGCCGCCATCCTGTTCATCCTGCCGGTCGCCATCGCCCCCGCGATCGAGCATTTCGGCGACATCCTGGCGATCTCCAACGTGACCAAGCGCGACTACATGGAGAAGCCGGGCATCCAGAACACCATGCTGGGCGACGGCCTCGCCACCGCCGCCGCGGGCCTCTTGGGCGGGCCGCCCAACACCACCTATTCCGAGGTGACCGGCGCCGTGACCCTGACCCGCGCCTTCAACCCGGCGATCATGACCTGGGCGGCGCTGTTCGCCATTGCGCTGTCCTTCGTGGGCAAGCTCTCCGGTGCGCTGTCGACGATCCCGATGCCGGTGATGGGCGGCATCATGATCCTGCTCTTCGGCATGGTCACCGTGGTCGGCCTGTCGGTTCTGGCGAAACTGGGCGAGGCCCTCTCCGAAGCCCGCAACATGGTGATCATCTCCACCGTGCTGATCATCGGCCTCGGCGGCCTGACGCTGCAGTTCGGCGAAGGCTTCACCCTGGCAGGCATCGGCCTCTCCGGCGTCGCGGGCCTGCTGCTGAACCTGATCCTGCCGCAGCAGCGGGACTGATCCCATAACGCGCCGGAGCCGTCCAGGCGGCTCCGGTTACCGCTCCTCCGGCCGCAAGTGCCGGATGCGCGCCACATGCGCGGCAATCTCCTCGCGGCTGAACTTGGAATGCACCCGCTTCTCAGAGGCCGGGTGGTGCCCCAGCCCCAGCTTCAGCTCATCCCGCCAGGCCTGTTTCGGCCGGATCGGCCGCGGCGCAAAGCCGCCGCCGCAGGCCGGGCAGACATTGTGCAGCACCGCCTCCACGCAATCCGCGCAATATGTGCACTCATAGCTGCAGATCCGCGCATCCGCCGCATCCGGCGGTAAATCCTTGCCGCACAGCTCGCAATTCGGCCGCAGTTCCAGCATCGCACTCTCCCTCTCCAGCGGCCACCCTGCCCCAGGCTCCTGCAGCGCGCAAGCCTCGCCACCCGGACCGGG
>NZ_JBHUPT010000029.1:0-177501 GCF_049056525.1 Leisingera coralii
CGCCACGCCCAACCGCGGGGGCGGTGCAGCTCCGCTGCATCCCCGCGCGGGCGGGAGCCCCCCCTGCGGCATAGCGCCAGCCCCCGGAAAACAGGGCAAATCCACCCGTATTCCCATCCAACCCGCATTGCGTAAAACCCAGGTTTCCCTATAGTGCGCGCTCCACAAGCCGCGACAGGAGCCACCAGCCATGGCCGACATCAAAGTGGGCATCATCATGGGCAGCCAATCCGACTGGCCCACCATGAAGGAAGCCGCCAATATCCTCGATGAACTGGGCGTTGAATACGAGGCCAAGATCGTCTCTGCCCACCGCACCCCGGACCGGCTGTGGAGCTACGGAAAATCCGCAGCGGACCGCGGCCTGCAGGTGATCATCGCAGGCGCCGGCGGCGCCGCCCACCTGCCCGGCATGGTCGCCTCCAAGACCCGGGTGCCGGTGGTCGGCGTGCCGGTCCAGACCCGCGCCCTCTCCGGCGTCGACTCGCTTTATTCCATCGTGCAGATGCCCAAGGGCTTCCCGGTTGCCACCATGGCGATCGGCGCGGCCGGTGCCGCAAACGCAGGCCTGATGGCAGCCGGAATCCTGGCGCTGCAGGACCCCGCCCTGGCCCAGCGTCTGGACGACTGGCGCGAGGCGCTTTCGGCGTCGATCCCGGAGGAGCCTTCCGATGACTGACACCCTCGCGCAGGCTTTGAAACCGGGCGCCACCATCGGCATCCTCGGCGGCGGCCAGCTCGGCCGGATGCTCTCGGTTGCGGCCTCCCGCCTCGGCTTCAAGACCCACATCTTCGAACCCGGCGCCAACCCGCCCGCAGGCCATGTCGCCGACCGTGTGACAACCGCGGGCTACGAGGACGCAGAGGCGCTCAAGGCCTTCGCGGCCTCCGTTGACGTCATCACCTATGAGTTCGAGAACATCCCGACCTCCGCGCTGGACCTGCTGGAATCGCAAAAGCCGATCCGCCCGGGCCGCGAGGCGCTGCGGATCAGCCAGGACCGGCTGACCGAAAAGAGCTTCCTGCAGGACCTCGGCCTCAAGACCGCGCCTTTTGCCGACATCACCGATCAGGCCAGCCTCGACGCCGCCCTGGCAGAGATCGGCGCGCCGTCGATCCTGAAAACCCGCCGTTTCGGCTATGACGGCAAGGGCCAGGCCCGGATCAAATCCCCGGAGGACGCTGCCGAGGCGCTCGCCGCCATGGCCGGTGCCCCCTCGATCCTCGAAGGCTTCGTCAATTTCAGCCACGAGGTCTCGGTGATCGCCGCCCGCGGCACCACCGGCGAGATTGCCTGTTTCGACCCCGGCGAGAACGTCCACCGCGACGGCATCCTGCACACCACCACCGTGCCCGCGCGCCTCAGCAAGGCGCAGCGCATGGACGCGGTGCTGATGGCGGGCAAGATCCTGAACGCGCTCGAATATGTCGGCGTCCTCGGGGTTGAGCTGTTCGTCACCCCCCAGGGCCTGATCGTCAACGAGATCGCCCCGCGCGTCCACAACTCCGGCCACTGGACCCAGAACGGCTGTACCGTCGACCAGTTCGAACAGCACATCCGCGCGGTTGCGGGCTGGCCGCTCGGCGACGGCCAGCGCCATTCGGATGTGGTGATGGAAAACCTGATCGGCGCCGACGTGGACCGCATCCCGGAGCTGGCAAAAGAAGCTGACTGCGCCATCCACCTCTACGGCAAGGCCGAGGCCAAGCCGGGCCGCAAGATGGGCCATGTGAACCGGGTGGTAAAGGCGGAAGGCTGATCCCCCGCTGCGCAGGCTGGGGGCTCTGCCCCCAGACCCCCGGGATATTTTCAGCCAGAAGAAGCAGGCGGCCCGTCAAAGAAACGCCTGTGAAAGCGGCCCCGCCGGTTTCACGCGCCGCAAAGAGGGCCATCCGGCCTGATGCGCGGCGCCCCTCCCTCAGGCGAGGAAGCGGCCCGCGACATCCCCCGACATATAGCTGACCCGCCCGCCGGACAGCGTCGCAGCGACCCGCTGGGTCTGCTTGTCCAGCACCAGAATGTCGGCGCGCTTGCCCGCCTCCAGCAACCCGCGGTCCTTGAGCCCCAGCAGCTGAGCCGGCCCTTCCGACACCAGCTTCCAGGCGCCCGCCAGGTCCAGCAGGCCCGAGCGTTCCAGCATCAGCGCCGCGCGGCGCGGGCTGGGGTAATGATAATCCGAGGCCAGCGCATCGCACAGCCCCATGGCGATCAGCTCCACCGCCGAGGCATTGCCCTTGTGCGAGCCGCCGCGCACCACGTTGGGCGAGCCGAGGATCACCGGATCACCGGCGCCCCGCGCCGCCTCCGCCGCCTCCAGCGTCTCGGGAAACTCGGCAATCCGGGCGCCGCGCTCGCGCCAGACGGCGCGGTCCACTTCGGTCTGATCGTCATGGCTGCCCAGCCGCACATCCAGCGCCGCCAGCTCTGCGCACAGCACATCCAGCCGGCCCGGCACCTCGCTGCGGCGCGCGTGCATGTCCTTCAGCATCTGCCAGTGCACTTCCGGGTTGCGCCCCGCCTTCAGCGCCTGGCCCGTCAGCCGCGGCGGCTTCTTGCCCTCCGCCAGCCGCTCATGCGGCAGGTGGTCGTTGAACACCACATAAGGCACCTGCCACGCCGCCACTTTCGCGGCCAGCCCGGCGTAATCCTCCAGCATGTGGATCTCGAACCGCAACTGCGGCAGCAGATCGGTCACCACCGATCCGCGCACCGCCTTGACCGCCTCAAACACCTGCGCGGCAAACTCCGGCCCGCGCAGGCCTCCTTCCCAGGAATAGAACTGCGCCAGCACCGCAGTGGTGATGCCGTTGGCGGCCAGTTCCGCCTCGGCCGCCACCACGCCCTCTGCCATCTGCTTCATCGCCCCGCGGCGCGGCGCCAGATGGCGCTCGAACCCGTCGCCATGGGCATCCACGATCCCCGGCAGCACCAGGTAGCCCGAGAGGTCCACGGCACGCCCGGCAGACGCCCCCGCCACCAGGCCGTCCGCAATGGCGATCTCGCCGCCCAGCTCCAGCCCGCCGGGGCGCAGCACATCGCCGCCCTGCAACGTCAGTTCCAATTTCATTCGTTCGCGCCTTCTTCGCAGCCGCCCTTCAGTTGGCAGGCCTCGGAGATAATCTCCTCCACCGCCGCCAGCCAGGTCAGCGAGGGCTCAAACCGGCCCTCCTCCAGGAAATGCAGCGTCTGCGCCATCACTTGCGGGTTGTTCATCATGTAGGTGTGGGTGACCGGCAGCGTCAGATGCGCGGCCATTCCGTCAACCTTGGTGCTCTCGACCGAGACCTTGCCGTCATCCGCCCCGGGGATCAGCGAGGAAAACACCGGGTTCAGCGTCTCACTCCCGGCGATCACCCCCAGTTCGAAATCCACCGGCGGCAGGCGCCGCGGCAGGCTCTCCGGCCCGGCGCCCAGCTGCAGGCCCGCAGGCCCGTTCAACAGGCCGAAGACCTCCCAGTCGCCCAGTTCATCCACCAGCTCGCTGCCCTGGTTGGGCGGCCCCATCATCACCACCCGGCCCAGGTTTTGCGGATGGTTCTCCTGCAGCCAGTAGCGCAGCAGGATGCCGCCCATAGAATGGGTAACCACATGCGTCTTCTGCCCCCCGCAGGCCGTGAAAGCATCCGGCAGGGTGTCCTCCGCCAGCACCTGGATGGTCTCCTCGGTCGAGGCATAGCCGGGCCGCACCACCGACAGGCCGCGCGACTGCAGCACCTCCTCCATCACCGCAAAGGACGCCTCCGTCCGCGCCAGCCCGTGCAGCAGGATCACGCAGTCGGCCGCAGCCGGCAGCGGCAGCAGCGCCGCAGCGGCGGCAAGGAGGGGTTTCAGCACATCACGCATGACGCCCAGATAAGCGCAAGCGGCGGCACAGGGAAGCCCTTGCGGCTACTTGGCAGCCTGCGTCTTGCGCCCGGGCGCCTGCCGCACCACCAGCGCGATGCCGCCCAGTACCGCCCCAGCGCCGAAAACCAGCCGCAAACCGATGGCCTCCCCCAGCAGCGCCGCGCCCGCCAGGATCGCAATCACCGGCACGCTCAGCTGCACCGTGGCCGCCACCGCGGGCAGGATCTGCGGCAGCAGCCGGTACCACAGCGCATAGCCCATGCCGGAGGTCACCGCCCCCGACACAACCGCCAGCACCGCGCCGTAAGCGCTGACCGTGCTGCCGCCCAGCCACAGGGCTACAGGCAGGAACATCGCGGTGGACCACAGGAAATTCACCGCCGTCGCCGCCAGCGGCTGCACCGCCCCGCGGCCCAGGATGCTGTAGATCCCCCAGCCCAGCCCCGCCGCCGCCATCAGGAACGAGGCGCCCAAGGGCGCGGTGCCGGAGCCATCGGGCCAGACCACATAGGCCAGCCCCAGAAAGGCCAGCAGCGCGCCCGCCACCTGCCCGCCGCTGACGGCACTGCCGCGCAGCGCGCCCCACAGGAACATCGACACCTGCACCACCCCGAACAGCACCAGTGCCCCAAGCCCGGCGTCCAGCTGCTGATAAGCCAGCGAAAAACCGGCCATATAAAGCGTCAGCGCCGCCCCGCCGCCCAGGCTCTGCCGCAGCCCCTGCCGCACCGCCAGGCCCTGCACCCGGCACAGGACCACCAGCATCACCGCGCCGGAGGCCAGCCGCAGCAGGCCAAAGCTGCCCGCATCCATATGCCCGTCCCCGATCGCCAGCCGGCTGAGGATGGAATTCGCGGCAAAGGCGATCATGGTGAGTGAGACGAGAAGAAACAGGCGCATTTTCAACGGCTACCGCGCCCGGCAGCAGGGAGCCAGTGAAATTTCCGCGGCCCTGCTGCCTTCCAGCAGCAGCTGCCTTCACCTTTGCACAAATACTCGCGCCGCAGGCAGGCCCGCATAGCGGGCCTTTTCACCTCCGCCTGAACGAAAAGGGGCTGCCCTTTCAGGCAGCCCCAAAGTCATCCGGATGGATGGCTGATGCTTACATCATGCCGCCCATGCCGCCCATGCCGCCCATGTCGGGCATGCCGCCGCCTGCCGCGCCTTCTTTGGCGGGCTTGTCGGCAACCATGGCTTCGGTGGTGATCAGCAGGCCTGCAACCGATGCCGCGTCTTCCAGAGCGGTACGGGTCACCTTGGCCGGATCGATCACGCCGAAGGAGAACATGTCGCCGTATTCGCCGGTCTGCGCGTTGTAGCCGAAGGCGCTGTCCTTGGATTCGCGGATCTTGCCTGCAACCACGGCACCGTCAACGCCTGCGTTCTCGGCGATCTGGCGCAGCGGCGCTTCGATGGCCTTGCGGACGATGTTGATGCCGGCGTTCTGGTCAGCGTTGGCGCCTTCCAGGCCTTCCAGGCCCTTGCCGGCCTGCACCAGGGCAACACCGCCGCCGACGATCACGCCTTCCTGCACGGCTGCGCGGGTCGCGTTCAGAGCATCGTCCACACGATCCTTGCGCTCTTTCACTTCCACTTCGGTCATGCCGCCGACGCGGATCACGGCAACACCGCCTGCCAGTTTGGCAACGCGTTCCTGCAGCTTCTCGCGGTCGTAGTCAGAGGTGGTTTCTTCGATCTGGGTGCGGATCTGGGCAACGCGTGCTTCGATCTCGGCCTTCTCGCCAGCGCCGTCGACGATGGTGGTTTCGTCTTTGGTGATGGAGATTTTCTTGGCGGTGCCCAGCATGTCCATGGTGACGGACTCGAGCTTCATGCCCAGATCCTCGGAGATCACCTGGCCGCCGGTCAGGATCGCGATGTCCTGCAGCATGGCCTTGCGGCGGTCGCCGAAGCCCGGTGCCTTGACGGCTGCGATTTTCAGGCCGCCGCGCAGCTTGTTGACAACCAGGGTTGCCAGCGCTTCGCCTTCGACGTCCTCAGCGATGATCAGCAGCGGCTTCTGCGACTGGATCACCTGCTCCAGCAGCGGCACCATCGGCTGCAGCGAAGACAGTTTCTTCTCGTGCAGCAGGATCATGCAGTCTTCCAGATCCGCGACCATCTTGTCGGCGTTGGTCACGAAGTAGGGCGACAGGTAGCCGCGGTCGAACTGCATGCCCTCGACCACGTCGGTCTCGGTTTCCATGCCTTTGTTCTCTTCGACGGTGATGACGCCTTCGTTGCCGACTTTCTGCATCGCGTCGGCGATCTGGCGGCCGATTTCAGCTTCGCCGTTGGCAGAGATGGTGCCAACCTGCGCAACCTCGTCGGAGTCTTTCACTTCGCGGGCCATGTCCTTGATGCCCTGCACGACCTTGGAGGTTGCCAGGTCGATGCCGCGCTTCAGGTCCATCGGGTTCAGGCCGGCAGCAACCTGCTTCAGGCCTTCCTTGACGATGGCCTGGGCCAGAACGGTTGCGGTGGTGGTGCCGTCACCGGCTTCGTCGTTGGTGCGGGAAGCAACTTCCTTCACCATCTGGGCGCCCATGTTCTCGAACTTGTCTTCCAGTTCGATTTCCTTGGCAACCGAGACACCGTCCTTGGTGATGCGCGGTGCGCCGAAGGATTTGTCCAGAACCACGTTGCGGCCTTTCGGGCCCAGGGTCACTTTCACGGCGTCGGCCAGAATGTTGACGCCTTTCAGCATGCGGTTGCGGGCATCGGTGTCGAATTTGACGTCCTTAGCAGCCATTTTTCACTCTCCTAGAGAAAATCTTGTGTGTCAGCGAGGGATGGGATCAGAGAAGCCTGAAGGCTTACTCGATGATGCCCATGATGTCGCTTTCCTTCATCATCAGCAGCTCTTCGCCGTCGACGGTGATCTCGGTGCCGGACCACTTGCCGAACATGATGCGGTCGCCGGACTTCACGGCCATCTCGATCAGCTCGCCGCTGTCCTTGCGGGCGCCTGCGCCGCAAGCAACCACAACGCCTTCGCTCGGCTTTTCCTTGGCGGAATCGGGGATGATCAGGCCGCCCGCGGTTTTTTCTTCGCTTTCGGTGCGGCGCACCAGCACGCGGTCATGAAGCGGTTTCAATGCCATCTTTGCAGCTCCTTGAAAGGCTCAAAGGTTGTTATCTGTTGGACCTCCGCCTCCCCGGCGGGGCCGTTATCACTCACACGGGGTGAGTGCTAACGACCGGGAAGCTAGGAATGCCCCCGGGTCTTGTCAACACGGAATCAGCAAAAAAATGAGGGCGCCGGAGCGCCCCCTGTTTCCCTTCGGTTTAACCTTTTACGCGGCCTTGTCTTTCAGGTGCGGAAAGCTGTCCTTGAAGCGGCCGAACTTATGCGCACCGCAGGCCACCGGGTCATAACGCGCGGGGTTCTCCGCGCTGACGCAGCTGTCCAGCGGCTGGAACACCGCATCCGCGTCCGCATCGATGAAGAAGGGGATCGAGTAGCGTTCCCGGCCCGAGGCATTCACCACCCGGTGCAGGTTTGCCAGATACAGATCATTGGTCAGCCGCTGGATCAGATCGCCGATGTTGATCACGAAAGTTCCCGCAACCGGCGGCCCCTCCACCCAGGCGCCGTCGCGGTTCATCACCTGCAACCCGCCCACATCGTCCTGCGCCAGGATGGTCAGGCTGCCGTAATCGGTATGGGCGCCGATCCCCATCACGCTTTCGTCGATCTGCCCTTCCTGCGGCGGGTAATGCAGCAGCCGCTGAATGGTGATCGGGTTCTGCATCCGGGGCGCAAAGAAATCCGCCTCCAGATCCAGGCTGACCGCAATCGCCCGCATCAGCCGCTGCGCCAGCCCCTTCATCTCCTGATGATAGCCATAGACCGCCCGCTGGAATGCAGGCTGCGCCGCGGGCCACTGGTTGGGGCCAAAGAACGGCTCCGCCCCGCCGGGGCCTTCCGGCCCGATGTCGAAACACTCCTTCAGATCCTTGGTCTTTGCCGGGTCGGTGTTCTCGCCGAAGACCTCGATATAGCCGCGCAGGGCCAGCCCGGACTTGGAGATGTGCAAGTCCATCTTGTCCTGCAGCGGCAGGTCAAAGAACGCCCGGGTCTCGTCAAAGGCACCATTCACAACCGCCTCCGGCACCCCGTGGTTCCTGACGTAAAAGAAACCAACGTTGGTCAGCGCCCAGCGGATTTCCTTGGCCACCTCAAACAGGTTGCCGCCCGTGTTCAGCGCGCTGATGTCGATCACCGGGATCTTGTCGAAGGAAACCCGCTGCGCCCGCAGCCGGTCCTGAAGCCGGTCGATGTCCTGATCTGCCATTGCTCTCTCCCCTTGTGCAAAGCTGGGGCAGTCATCGGCTGACAGGGCCGCGCGCTCAACAGGGAAAAAATGCATCTCGCATGAGATCAGTTAAATCGAAGTACCAAAATACACACTAAAATAAGAAGCTTCTGGGACATCACGCATTAGGATGAGAGAAAGCCAACTTACGGCGTCACTCCGCCTCCCAGCTTTCGGCCCAATGCACCAGCCCTTCACGGCCCGCATCGGTCAGCTGATAGATGCCGGTCTCCACCCGCTCGAACCAGCCATAGTGGTTGCTGGCCATCAGCCGGGTGGCGCGCGCCACGCCGGTAGCCTTGGCGACCTCGGCCCCCTTGCAGGCACCCGCCCCGGCCAGATGCGCCGCGCAGGCCAGCGCGTCCTGGCGGTAAGCGGTGACAATGCCGTGCCGCGTGGCGCCACCCGCGTTGGGGTCGCCGCGCAGGGTCTGGAACTCGCGCAGCAGCCGCGCCTGCTTCTTCTTCGATTTGCGCGGGGCATAAGGGCCGGGATCGCAATGCACCTCTGCCCGCCCGTCCGCCAGCACCGTGATCAGCCCCAGCCCCAGCCGCCGGCACATCGCCAGATTGTCCTTCATCATCCGCCGCGCCTGCCGCCCGCCGGGCCGCGGCACCGCGATATAGACATGGTCGGTGATGGCCAGACGGGCCACCGCCTGGTGGAACAGCGACAAGGAGAACTTGAGCTTCAGCTCGACGATCACCGGCGGCGCGCCGCCGCGGCAGGCCACCACATCGGCAGCCCCCACCTCGCCCTTCACCTCATAGCCCTGCCCCTCCAGCAGCGCCTTGACCGTCGGGTACAGCTGATCTTCGCGTTCCATGCCGCCATGACTGGCATCAAGCGCCGCTCTTGGCAATCCGCCGCGGGGTTTTGCGCGCCGGACGCGGGGTTTCCCATTGCCGCGCCCCCTGCACCGCCCTAGGCTCATATGTCCAGGCCACAGTTCCGGGAACGGGGAAAGGGCACTTGATGAAACGGATTGCACTTGCCTTGGCCCTGGCGCTGCAGGCCACTGCCGGCTTTGCCGCCTGCCGCGGCATCGACTACCGCGACCACCTGCCGCCCGCCACCGAGGCGCGGCTGGAGCGCGAGATGGCCGCCACCCCGTTTTCCCGCGGCAACCACTGGGTTGCGACCAAGGGCAACCGCACCGTGCATGTGATCGGCACCATGCACGGCGGTGATGCCCGGATGGCCAAGGTGATGCGAAACCTGCGCCCGGCGCTGGCCTCGGCCCAGGCCATCTACCTGGAAACTGTGCAGCCCGGGATGGACGATCTGGACGCCATGCCCGCCGCCCTCGCCCGCAGCTTTCTGCTGCCCAAGGGGAAGGAGCTGCGGCACCTGCTGGGCAAGGAGGCCTGGGAGCATTTCGAGCTGACCGCACGGGTGTCCGGTGCCAATGTGGAAACCATGAACCGGATGCAGCCCTGGGCGATTTCGATGTTCCTGGTGCAAAGCGGCTGCCGCCCCTACGGCTTTGGCCTGAAGCGCGGGCTGGACGACCGGATCGCGGATTTCGCCAGCCGCAAGCGGATCCCCATCGGCGCGCTGGAGACCCCGGCACAGGCGCTGACGGCCATCGCCAGCCTGCCGCTGCGCGATCAGGCGCGGATGCTGGAACTGGAATTGGAGCTGGTGCAATCAGACAAACCTGAGGATGCCACCCCGGTCGAAGCCTATTTCGACCAGAGCGTCTGGTCCGCCTTTATACTCGCCCCGTGGATCAGCGCCCAGTACAGCAGCTTCTCCGGCGCCGAGACCGCGCGGCTGTGGCGCCAGTACAACCACCGCCTGCTGGACCAGCGCAACATCCGCTGGATGAAGGTGATCCTGGCCGCCCGGCAGGAGCGGATCGTGGTTGCGGTCGGCGCGGCCCATCTGCCCGGCAAGAACGGCGTATTAAACCTGTTGCACGCCAAGGGCTTCAGCCTCAGCCGCGCTCCGTGGTAAGGCTGGCGCATCCCGGTTTTCACCAATCACTTTCAGGACCTGTCTTTCATGCGGCTTTTCTTCTCTGTTCTCTTTCTGCTGCTGCCCGCCTCGCTCTGGGCCGCCTGCACCGGCACCGATCTGCGCACCACCCTTCCGGCAGACGATATGGCCCGCATCGAGGCGCGGGCCGCCGCCGCCCCCTTTGCCGAAGGCAACCACTGGATTGCCCGCCGCGGCGCCCGCACCGTTCATGTGATCGGCACCCTGCACATCAATGATCCGCGGATGGAGGAGGTCACCGGTGCCCTGGCCCCGGTTGTGCGCCAGGCCGATCTCTTGCTGATGGAGGCCAGCCCCGCCGACAAGGCGGCCTTTGAGAATGAACTGGGCCGTACCCCGTCGCTGATGCTGATCACCGAAGGCCCGACGCTGATCGACCGCCTGCCGCAGGACGAGTGGGACAGCCTCGCCGCAAAGGCCCGCGCGCACGGCGTCGCGCCCTGGATGGCGGCCAAGATGCGGCCCTGGTTCCTCGCCCTCTCCATGGCGGTGCCGCCCTGCGTGCTGCGGCAGCCGGACTTCAAGAACGGCCTCGACCTGCGCCTGGCTGCCGCGGCGGAAGAAGCCGGCATCCCCATCCAGTCGCTTGAAGATCCGATGACCGTGATCCGGATGCTGGACGCCGATCCGCTGGAAGAACAGGTCCGCCAGCTGCGCGTTTTCACCGCCCTGCTGGGCGGCGGCCAGGACAATTTCTTCACCACGGCTGAGGCCTATTTCGACCAGCAGGTGCTGCACGCCCTGTACCTGAGCGAGCAGGAATTCCTGCAAAGCGACGCCCTGACCCGGCAAGAACGGGAAGAGCTGTGGACGGACGCGATGCAAGAGCTGCTGGACCAGCGCAACCAAGCCTGGATCCCGGTGATCGAGGCGGCTGAGGGCGACCTCCTCGTGGTGGCCGCAGGCGCGCTGCACCTGCCGGGGGAAACCGGCGTCCTGAACCTGCTGCAGCAGCAGGGCTATACACTCGAACGCGCGCCGTTCTGAACACAACGCCGCATTGCAGCATCAGCGGGGTGACAAGCCTGCGCGCCAGCCCTATAAGGCGCGCAAATCTCCCCTTTCTGACCTTATGCATGAACAGGACAGCCCCATGACCATCCAAGTTTTCGGCCATAAATCCCCCGACACCGATTCCACCGGCTCCCCGATCATCTGGGCCTGGTACCTGAACGAGGTGAAAGGCGTCGCCGCCGAGCCCAAGCTGCTGGGCGAGCCGAACACCGAAGCGGCCTTCATGCTGCAGCGCTGGGGCTTCGAGAAGCCCGCGATCATCGAGGACGTGGCCGACGGCGCCGCGGTCGTGATCGTCGACACCAACAACCCCGCCGAGCTGCCCGCCAACATCAACGGCGCCGACGTGCAGGCGATCATCGACCACCACAAGCTGGTCGGCGGCCTGGAAACCAAGGGCCCGATCGACATCACCATCCGCCCGCTGGCCTGCACCGCCACCATCATGCACGACCTGATGGGCGACGATGCCGCCAAGATGCCCGAGGCGATCAAGGGCGCGGCGCTGACCTGTATCCTGTCCGACACCCTGGAATTCCGCTCGCCGACCACCACCGCGCATGACAAGGCCGTGGCCGAGAAGCTGGCCGCCGACTTGGGCATCAGCATCTCCGACTACGCCGCCGAGATGTTTGCCGCCAAATCCGACGTCTCCTCCTTCTCCGACGCCGAGCTGCTGCGCATGGACTCCAAGGAATATGAGGTCGACGGCACCAAGTTCCGCGTCTCGGTTCTGGAAACCACCGCGCCGGCCGTGGTGCTGGACCGCAAGGCGTCGCTGATGGACACCATGACCACCGTCGCGTCTGAGGACGGCGTCGACCAGGTTCTGCTGTTCGTGGTCGACATCCTGAACGAGGAAGCCACCCTGCTGGTGCCGAACGATCTGGTCAAGACCGTTGCCGCCAAGTCCTTCGGCGCCGAAGCCGCGGGCGACACCGTGGTGCTGCCGGGCATCATGTCCCGCAAGAAGCAGATCATTCCGAACCTCAAGGTCTGATCCCAGCCGCCAGGCAAACGGATAAAGGCGCCCCCCCCCGAGGCGCCTTTTTTTTGCGGCCGCGCTTTGGGCCAGTTCCTAGTCCAGCCCGAAAACCGTCATCCATTCGCTGCCCGCCGGGCGGAAGCCCGCATAAGCCGACAGCATCCGCGTCACCGCAGGCATGTGATTGGCGCCATAGACAATGGCGATTGACTGCGCTGTCTTCCCATCCAGAACGCCGGCCAGTTTGTCACACAAGCGCCTGTCGCGCTGATGCAGCAGCACTCCCCGCAGCAGTGCAGCTTCGGTATCCCAGGACAGGGTGCTTTCCCGTGTGCTGAGGTCGTCCACATTGAGCCCGCGCGACAGGCTGTCCCGGGTCGCAAAGTACCGGCGGTGCACCCCGATCAGCGGCGCACAGGCAAAGTAGACCGCACGCTGGGCAAGCGGCAGCGCCTTCCAGGCCGCTTCGAATTCCTCCTGAGTGAAATCGGCGTGAATGCGTTCCGCCCTGCCCCTTCCAGCCGGTGCCTTGGGCTGTGTCACCAGCCCCAAACGGCCGCCGTCAAGCCAGCGGTAAGAGCGGGTCAGATGCCGTGCGACCGGAGAATTCACCCCTTCGAACAGGAGGACATCGTGGTTCAGCGCATCGCGGTAAACCTCGTCAAAAAACCGGGCCTCACCGATATGCAGCATCGGGAACAGGGTCACTTCTGCCGGGTGCCCGGGGCTCTTGAAAACATGTCGGGCAGACCTCAGCCCCATGAAAGACCGTTCTATAAATTGCATGCGGCTCCTAATAAAATGCATTGAAGCTGTACGGGGAAGCTAAACCGGCTGTTGCGATCAGGGAATAGCCGAAACCGCCGTCAGGCCTAGGGGCTGCCGACGCTCTTCTCTGCTTCCCGTCAGCGAACGCTGCCCAGCTTTCGCTGGAAAGACCCACCTCTGCAGCGTCTGAGCAGCTGCGCCTCCGGCTCATTCCCGGCAGCAGGCAGCTCTAGGACTTCCCACTGCCGTCAGCCGGGGCCGCAGAAGCCATGCTGCATTGAAATCCCCCTGTGCAAGACGCGTTGGCAGCAGCACCCGGCGGGAGGCATCTGGCAGGCGCTGCCGGGTCCGGCCGGTACCGCCCCCCACGGCGCAGCTGATGCCCCCTTCAAATCCGGGAGCCGCCGGCACTCGTTACTCAGTTGCCCCTGCCAGAGACGGCGCCTCAGCCGGTTGGCAGGGCCGCCGAAGCAGGGTGCCGAAGGCGCATCCATCAGCCAACCTATCGATATTGATAGGTTCATGATCCGTTTATGGCCGGGCATGGCGCAGCCCGCTGCGCCAGGATTGCCTGCAGGCCCGGGCGGTCAGCCATCGGCGCCCCCGCCCTTGGGCGGGACCGGCCGCCAGCCGGCCCGCGTGCGGCCCGGGCGGGCCTCAGGCCGAGCGGGACAGCGGCTCGCCGTCCTCCGGCCAGGCTTCGCTGCCGTCATTGAAGTCTTCCCAGCGGGCGTCCTCGAGCGCAGCTCCGCCCGTCTCCGGCGCAGGCGGGCGCGGCTCCGCCGGGCGTTCCGGCGCACGGCCCTCCCAGGCCCCCGCAGCTGGCAGCTGCACCGGCGCCGCGCCCTGCCCCTCGCGCAGGATAAACTGGCCGACCAGCTGGTTGAGCCCCACGGTCTCGGCATTCATCGAGCGGATGGCTGCGCCGGATTGCTCCACCATGGAGGCATTCTGCTGGGTCACCGAGTCCAGCTGGGAAACGCCGATGTTGATCTCGTTCAGCCCCTGCGCCTGTTCGGCGGATTCGCTGGAGATGCCGGAGACCAGCTCGGCAATGTTGGTGACCTGGCTGACCACCGTGGTCAGCGCCTTGCCCGCGCCGTCCACCTTGCGCACCCCGTCCTCCACATGGGCAGAGCTGGTGCTGATCAGGGTCTTGATTTCACTGGCCGCTTGCGAGGAGCGCTGCGCCAGCGCCCGCACTTCCGAGGCCACCACCGCAAAGCCGCGGCCGACCTCGCCCGCGCGGGCCGCCTCGACCCCGGCATTGAGCGCAAGCAAGTTGGTCTGGAAGGAGATGTCGTCGATCACCCCGATGATCTGCGAGATCTGCTGGGACGAGGACTCGATCGCGTTCATCGCGGTCACTGCGCCTTCCACAACCTTGCCGCTGTGCTCCACATCCTTGCGGGCGGAATCCACCACTTCCTGCACCTCCTGGGCATTGCGCGCCGAGGAGCTGACGCTGGCGGTCATCTGTTCCAGCGCGGCGGCGGTTTGCTCCAGGGTGGCAGCCTGGCTTTCGGTGCGCGACGACAGATCCTCCGACGCGGTCTGGATTTCATCCGATTGCCGCTGAATCCGGACGCCGGCCCGGACCACCTCGGACATCAGCTGGTTCAGCTTGTCGACGGTCTCATTGTAATGCACCCGCAGCGCATCGTAATCGCCGTTGAACTGCTCGGCGATCCGGTCGCTCAGATCCCCGTTCGACAGCCGCTGGAGGCCGCTGCGCAGACGCTCGATCACCAGCTCGCTTTCCTCACGCAGCGCGTTCTGCTCCTCGAGGGCAGCGATCACCCGGGCGGACACCGCATCGATGTCCTGAGCGATTTCGCCGAAATCATCGGCGCGCATCCGGTCGGCCACCTTGAGGCCCAGATCGCCCTCGGCCACTTCCCGCAGCGCCGCCCTGAGCCGCCCGATCGGCCGGACGATGTTCAGTGTCACCTTGCGGGCGTTGTGCGCAATCACGGCCAGCGCAGCCGCCGCAAAGCCAAGCATCAGATACAGCAGCTGTGTGTCATGCGCGCGCGCATTTTCCGCCGTCTGTTCGGCAAACGCCTTGATCTGCTTGCCCAGCGGCTCCAGCAGCCGGTCCATCGCCGCATATTCCGCCTGCAGCTGCGGCAGTGCCGCCTGGGCGGCTGCGGCATCCGTTAGGGCCAGTTCCGATACCTTCTGGGCCGCCTGAACAAACGCCTCCGAGGCGGGGACAAGCTCTGCCACCCGCTGGCGGATTTCATCAGACATCTCAGCTTTCTGCAGGGCCGCTACGGCATTGCGCAGGGTTTGGCTGTCACTGGCAATCTTGGCCCTTAGATCTGCCTTCTTGGCCTCCTTCCCGCCCGGCCCGACCAGCATCGCGTAGACCGCCGAGGCCTCAATCGCTTCATGCATCTTGTCGGCCATCAGCTCATGCCGGATGACATTTGTCGCGTTGATCTGCCGCTCCAGCTCCAGCTCGCTCTGCCAGAGGCTGTAGACCGCCGCAGCGGAGAGAACGACAACGGAAACGACTGAAACCGCGCCTGAAAAGACCAGCCGGGTTTTCATGGGAAGAGTTCGGAACATAATAGACACACCATACAGTTGCTCCCGACTCACCCTAAAGGAGAGCGGTTAATAAACCTTAGATTTTCAATGATGACCCGCCGGCCAGACCCCGCCGGAGCCCTCCAGCCGATCCCCGCCGTTGCCGCCAGACTGGGGCCGCTGTTCCGGCCGCCGGGTGGTCCGGTATCGCACCGCTGGCATTCCGGTGCGGCCTCTGCCATAGCTTGCTCAGCTCAAGTTCACGCGCAGCAAAGGCCCGGCCATGACCCAGATCATTTCCTCCCTTTCCGAAGTCTCCAGCCGATACAAGGCCCTGTTTGTCGACCTTTGGGGCTGCGTGCACAACGGGATAACCGCCTTTCCCGAGGCGGTGGCCGCGCTTAAGGCGTACCGGGCGCAGGGCGGCATTGTGGTGCTGGTCACCAACTCCCCGAAACCGCGCGCGGGCGTGGCGGCGCAGCTGGGGCAGTTCAACGTGCCGGACGACGCCTATGACACCATCTCGACGTCCGGCGACTCTGCCCGGGCGGCGATGTTCACCGGGGCGGTCGGCAACAAGGTCTATTTCATGGGCGAATGGGAGCGCGACGCAGGCTTTTTCGAACCGCTGCATGTGATTCACAATCCGGTGGAGATCACCCGGGTGCCGCTCAAGGAGGCCGAGGGCATCGTCTGCTGCGGCCCGTTCGACACCATGGCGGATCCGGCGGTAAACCGGCCCGATTTCCTCTATGCCAAGCAGATGGGGATGAAGCTGCTTTGCGCCAACCCCGATATCGTGGTGGACCGCGGCGAGACGCGGGAGTGGTGCGCTGGCGCGCTGGCGCGGCTTTATACCGAGATGGGCGGCGAGAGCCTGTATTTCGGCAAGCCGCACCCGCCGATCTATGATCTGGCGCGCCGCCGCCTGGCGGAGCTCGGCCATGACATTCAGGATGCAGAGATCCTGGCGATCGGCGACGGGCCGCACACGGATATTGCCGGCGCCATGGGTGAAGGCATCGATTCCCTGTTCATCACCGGCGGCCTTGCGGCCAGAGAGACAAAAACATCGGTCCAGCCGGACCCCGCGGCGCTGGAGGCCTATTTGCAGAAGGAACAGTCCGGCCCAACCTATGCCATTGGTTTCCTGCGGTAAAACGCCCACGGCCGGGTCCAGCACCCCGGTATCCGGCACCACGTGACAACCAGACCCCGCCGCAACAGGCGGGGTTTTCTTTTGTCAAACCCCCTTGATTTTCTGCAGTTGCAAAGTAATAAAGTTGCGCAAGCGGCCATTTCGGCGCGCAAAAGTTACAACGCCAAACGGTCAAACGACGCAGTCAGGGCCAGGCGAACGGAGGATGAAATGTTGGACAACCTGCCGCGCGGAACCATCTGCATCGAGGACATCGAGATGGGCATGGTGCGTTACCTGCGCAAAACCATCACCGATGAGGACATCCGGATGTTTGCCGATGTCTCCACCGACCATAACCCGGTGCATATGGACGACGACTACGCCCGGGACACCATCTTTGAGGGCCGGATCGCGCATGGGATGCTGACCGCGGGGCTGATCTCTGCGGTGATCGGCGAGCAGCTGCCCGGCCATGGCACCATCTACATGAGCCAGTCGCTGAAGTTCCTGGCGCCGGTGCGCCCCGGCGACATGGTGCTGGCGGAGGTCGAGGTGACCGACATCGTGATCGACAAGCGCCGGGTCAAGCTGGACTGCCGCTGCATCGTCGACGGCAAGAAGGTTCTGGTGGGCGAGGCCATGGTTATGGCGCCCTCGCGCAAGTTCGACTGAGTCTTTCAGCTTGCAGCAGTTTCAGCCGCCGGGGGCCTCTGCCCTTGGCAGTTTTGCTTTGCCGGTCTGTATCGTCTTATGCCTTGAGCGCGGATCCCGTTTAGGGGGGCGGCGCCGCCGGGCAGAGAATGGACAGACCCCTCGGGGCCTGCTCGGACAGGGTATCCTGAACGACCCCCTTTTTATCAGGGCCGGTCTCCGGGTGTCGCGCAGGCAGCCGCACAGATGCCTGCGCCTCGTATCATGGCCCCGCGCGCGGGGCCATGGCGGGTGATCTCGATCGTCTGGGAGTCTGCCATATGGCCATGAGGATTGCGTGAAGGGGGCGTGCGGCGGGTGCGCAACACGCCCAGCCCGAACTCAACCCATCGACGACATGCGAAACACAGTCAGGCCATAGGGTTGTATTTCTACTCCGCAACTGACAGAACGTTTTTCATAGTTTCTATTTTGCAAAGCCGGAAATCGGGCATTTTCATGAACAAAGGCAACCGGTTCACACTTGTCACCACTGCCAAGAACGAAGGCCCCTATTTCCTTGAGTGGATCGCTTACCACCGGCTGATCGGATTTAGCAGCTTCATCATCTTCCAGAACGACTCGGAAGATTACACCCATGACATTCTGAGCTGCCTGAGTGCGCTGGGAATCGTGAACTACAAATATAACCGGGCCGGCACGGGCAAGCATCAGATCCAGGCCTACCGGCGCGCGGTGCGGCAACCCGAATACCAGAACAGCGATTGGGTCATGGCGCTCGACATGGACGAATTCCTGTGCCTGCAGCCGCCGCTGGAGACGCTGGACGATTGGTTCGGCAAGCTGCCGGAAGCAGACCAGATCTATGTGAACTGGGCTATGTTCGGGAATTCCGGCCTGACCGATATCACACCGGACCTGGTCTCCGAAAAATTCCGGCTCGCCGCCCCGCGGGAGGCGAGTGCCAGGGACTTCCGGCCTTTCAAAACCCTGTTCCGCCGCGACCGGTTTCAGCGGCCGGGCATTCACATGCCGGTACCGATGGAGGCGGGACCAGCTGAAATTCGGACGGTCAATGCGTCGGGCCTGACCGGACAGCAATTTGAACAGCGGAATTTTCAGAGTAAAGACCCGGGCCGGCTCGCCCTCGCGCAGATTAACCACTATGTTGTCCGCGACGCCGCCAGCTTTGTCATCAAGTCTTGGAAAGGCAGCGCACATCAGGCCAATCGCAGCGTCGATCAGACCTTCTGGCAGAAAAGAAACCGCAACCAGGCGATGGATGAAACCCTTTCGCGCCGGGCCGGTCGGATCAGAGATGAAATGCAGGCTCTGGACGCCCTGTCCGGAGGCCGCCTGATGCAGCTTCGCAAGAAATCCATAGATTGGCACCGGCACAAGTTTCACGAAATCATCAAGGATGACTACTACCGCGACCTGTTCAGCTTCTGCTGTCTGAACAATGGCCGGCGGGCGATTATCTGAGTCGAAGCGCTAGCCTCTCGGCTGCCCAAAGCCAGCAGGCAGGCAGAGCGGCTGCCGCTCCCCGCCACTGGCCGCTTGAACCGCCGCCGCGGTGCGGGTACGGATGCGCCATGCGTATCGTCAGAGATTATGAATTCGTCGAAGACCAGGACCGGGGCGCCACCGTTGCCATCGGCAACTTCGACGGCGTGCATCTGGGCCATCAGTCGGTGATCGAGCTGGCCCGCAAGGCCGCGCCGGACGCGCCCCTGGGGGTGATGACGTTTGAGCCGCACCCGCGCGAGTATTTTGCGCCCGATGCCCCGCCCTTTCGCCTGATGCGGGCCGAGACCCGCGCCCACCGGCTGGAGAAGCTGGGGGTGGAGCGGCTGTATGAGCTGAATTTCAATACCGCGCTGTCGAGCCTGACGCCGGAGGAATTCGCCCGCGACGTGATCGCCGAGGGGCTGGGGCTGGCGCATGTGGTGGTGGGCGCCGATTTCTGTTTCGGCAAGGGCCGGGCCGGCAATGCCGAGGACTTGCAGCGCTTTGGCGGGCAGTACGGCTTTGGCGTCACCATTGCGCCCCTGATGGAATATTCCGAGCACGCGGTGTCCTCCACCGCGATCCGCAACGCGCTGAGCGAGGGCCGCCCGGCAGATGCCAAGGAGATGCTGGGCCACTGGCACCGGATCGAGGGCACCGTGATCGGCGGCGAGCAGCGCGGCCGGGAGCTGGGCTTTCCCACCGCCAACATGTCGATTGACGGGCTGCACCAGCCGCGGTTCGGGGTTTATGCGGTGCTGGTCGATGTGCTGGAGGGTCCGCATGCGGGCAGCTATCACGGCGCGGCCTCCATCGGGGTCCGTCCGATGTTCGGCGGCGTGGTGCCCAATATCGAGACCTTCCTGTTCGATTTCTCCGGCGACCTGTATGGTGCAACGCTGTCGGTGGGGCTGGTCGAATTCCTGCGGCCTGAGCTGAAGTTCGACGGGCTGGAGGCGCTGATCGAACAGATGGATGCGGATTGCGCCCAGGCGCGTGAAATCCTGGCGGCGCTATGAAACCGGGCAAGGACGTGATCGACCGCTCGGGCCTGGGCAAGCGCTTCTGGGAGAAGAAGCCGCTGGACAAGATGAGCCAGAAGGAATGGGAAGCGCTGTGCGACGGCTGCGGCAAATGCTGCCTGAACAAGCTGGAGGATGAGGACAGCGGCGAGGTGGCGCTGACCCGGGTGGCCTGCCGCCTGCTGGACGACAGCACCTGCCGCTGCTCGCAGTATCCGATCCGGCATCAGTTCGTGCCCGAATGCATCGTGCTGAAGCCGGACAACCTGGACACCCACGCCTATTGGATGCCGGAAACCTGCGCCTACCGGCTCTTGTGGCAGGGCAAGCCGCTGCCGGAGTGGCACCCGCTGCTGACCGGCACCCCCGAAAGCGTGCATGAGGCCGGGGTTTCGGTGCGCGGCTGGACGGTGTCGGAATTCGAAATCGCCGAAGAAGAGTGGGAAGACCACATCATCGACGAGCCCATGGGCTGATACAGCGGCGGCGGGCGGGCTGGTCGCGCAATTGCCGCTGTGGTCCCCGGACGCGGCGCTGGCCGGGATCGCTGGGGTACTTCCCCGCCCGGCTGTTTTGACGTTCCGGCGGGCCGCCTATTCACCGCTTGGCAGCGGAGCGGGGCTGGCTTAGGTCTGGGAGCGGACAGCCGCAACAGACCAAGGACCCAGCCCGATGCATTTCGCCTCCGACAACTCCGGCCCGGTGCCGCAGCAGATCCTCGACGCTTTGTCCGCGGCCAACCGGGGCTATGCCATGGGTTATGGCGCCGACGCGGAAATGGCCGAAGTGACGGCGCGAATCCGGGAGATTTTCGAGGCGCCGGAGGCGGCGGTCTACCTGGTGGCCACCGGCACCGCCGCCAATGTGCTGGCGCTGTCGACGCTGGCGCAGCCCTGGCAGACGGTGTTCTGCACCAAGCCTGCCCATATCAACATGGATGAATGCAACGCGCCGGAGTTCTACAGCGGCGGCGCCAAGCTGACGCTGGTGACGGAGGCGGACAAGATGACCTCCGAGGGGTTACGCGCTGCCATCGAGGGCGAGGAGACCCGCGGCGTGCACGGGCCGCAGCGGGGGCCGGTGTCGCTGACCCAGGTGACGGAGTTCGGCACTGTCTACAGCCTGGCGGAGCTGCAATCGGTCTGCGGCGCGGCCAAGGAATACGGGCTGCCGGTGCATATGGACGGCGCGCGGTTCACCAATGCGCTGGTATCGCTGGGCTGCACGCCCGCCGGGATGACCTGGAAGGCGGGCGTGGATGCGGTGTCGTTCGGCGGCACCAAGAACGGCTGCCTGGGGGTGGAGGCGGTGATCTTCTTTGACCCCAAACACGCGCAGGAGTTCGAGTACCGCCGCAAGCGCGGTGCGCATCTGTTCTCCAAGCACCGCTACCTGTCGGCGCAGATGCTGGCCTACCTCAGCGATGACCTGTGGCTGAAGAACGCCCGCGCGGCCAATGCCAAGGCGGCGCTGCTGGCCGAAGGGCTGGAGGCGGCGGGCGCGCATTTCACCCATCCGCCGCAGGCCAACATGATCTTTGCCGCCCTGCCCCGCCGCAAGCATCAGGAATTGTTTGCGGCAGGCGCCATCTATCACCTGTGGGACGGGCTGCTGCAAGGGCCGGAGAACGAGATGGTCACCGCGCGGTTCGTCTGCGACTGGTCGGTGCCGGAAGAGGACATCCGGGCGTTCCTGTCGCTGTTGTGACCGCAGGCAGGGGGCTTTGCCCCCTGACCCCCAGGGTATTTTCAACCAAAAAGAAGCAACCGGCCTAGTGGCGGCCCTGCGCCCAGAGGAGCGCGTCCTCCAGCCGGTCGTCGCCCCAGAAAATCTCGCCTGCCACCGCAAAGCTGGGGGCGCCGAAGATGCCAAGATCCATCGCCTCCTCCGTGGCATCGGCGAGCATCTTCACTGTCTTTTCCGACTGTGCCTCGGCCAGCACCCGGGCCGGATCCTGGCCCGCGGCCTCCAGGCTGGCGGTGAGGTTCGGGTCCTCGCCCGCTGGCTGGCCGGCCTCGAACCAGCAGCGGTAGGCGGCCTGGGTATAGGCCTCGCCCCAGCCCTCCGCCGCGCCAAGCGCCGCGACCTGGTTGGCCAGCACCAGTTCGGGCAGCGGGTAAGGCGCGGGCAGCCGCACATGGAAGCCGTAGCGCTGCGCGCGGCGTTCTATGTCGCGCCACATGTATGCGGTCTTTTCCGGCTTGTCCTTGAAGGGGATGTTGTTCTGCACCGTCATCACGTGGCGCACGTTGAAGGGGCGCCATCGGACTGGAACACCCGCCTTGGCCGCCGCGTCCGCGATCCGCATCACGGTCAAGTAGGTGTAGGTGCTGCCGATCGAATACCAGAAATCAAGCCTGGGCATGTAATCCTCCCGCCGATGAAACAACTGCAAGCCAGTCTAGGGCGGGCCCGGGCAGAAAGAAACGCCCGGGGCCTGCGGCAGCGGAAGCGGGCGGTCAGAACTTGCCGTTATCGTTCTTCCATTCGCTGCGCGGCGGGATGGTCTCGACCGTGTCCCAGTGCTCCGCGATCCGGCCGTCTTCGATGCGGTAGAGATCGTAGAAGCTGGTGTGGGCGCCGTTCCGCTGCCCCTCGCTGGCGCAGAGCACGAAATTGCCCTCGGCCAGCACCCGGTGGAGATGCTGGTAGCGGATGGCCGGTGCGCCGTTTTCCGGGGCCGCCAGAGCGTCGCGGAGGGCCGGCAGCCCGTCCGCCAGGTCCGGGTTGTGCTGGATGAGATCCGGGCGGACAAAATCCGGCAGCAGGTCCAGCTGCCGCCCGATCAGCACCTCTTCGGTGTAGCTGCGGGCAAGGGCGCGGTTGGCCTCGGTCTTGTCCGGACCGGTGATGTCCGTGGCCCCGTCCTGCATCCCCCGCCCCGAGGGGTTGGGCCCGCGCAGGGGCTGGATATTGTCCCAGTGCTCCACCGCCTGGCCGTCCTCGAACCGGAACACCTCGAAGGCCGCACGCAGGGAGGAGAAGTCGTATTCGATATGGGCAAAGGCAAAGTCGCCGTCCTCGAACACCCGTTTGAAACGCACCTTGGGGGAGGTTTTGGCGAGGCGGGCAAACAGCTCCGCCAGGCCCTCGCTGCCCTCATGGGTCTGCGGGTTGTGCTGGATGTACTTGTCCTCATTGACCACGGCGGCCGCCGCGGGGTCGCCGGTCTCGAGGCCCTTGAGGAGTGTTTTCAGCAGATCCTTCTTCGATGCCATCCGTGCGTCCTCCGCCGCTGCAGTCCGTTCTGCCCTATCCTGCCCTGCCTGCAGCGGCAGCGCAAAGGATCAGCCCGGCTGCCAGAACCGGCGCAGCAGTTCAGCGGTCTCTTGCGGGTGGGTGACCGGCAGCATGTGGCCTGCGCCGGGCACCGAGACGGCGCGGGCATCGGACAGGCGGCGGGTGAGGCCCTGGGCAATCTCTGCCATCACCGGCGGGCTGTCCGAGCCGGTGACCAGCAGCGCAGGCATCGTGACGGGATCCAGTGCCCCCGGAGCCAGGGTGGCGTTTTCATCCAGATAGAGCGTGCCGTAGCTGGCCGGGATCACCGGCATTGCGCGCATCATCGCGGCGCGCAGCTGCTCCGGCAGGTCGGGCCATTTCGGCTCTCCCGGCCCCCACAGGCGGTTGAACAGCCGGGTTGTCAGCTCCAGATCGCCGGCGGCCCAGGCCGCGTCGATGGGCTGGCTGTCCGCCTCTACCGCGGCCAGCACGTCCGGGGCGTCCGCCTTGGCCACGGCAAACAGCACCGGCTCGATCAGGGTCAGGCTGCGCACCAGATGCGGCCGCGCCATCGCCATGCGCAGGGCAACGGTGGCGCCGAAGGAATGGCCGACCAGGTCCACCGGTTCGGTCAGCAGCGCCAGCCCGGCCTCCACGTTCAGCAGCTGGTAGTTGCCCTGCCCGTCCCAGTCCGGGCTGCGGCCGTGGCTGAGCATGTCGAAGGCGGTGAGGGTGATGTCCTCCGCCATCACTTCTGCCAGGCCGCGCCAGGCGCCGGAATGGGCCAGCGAGCAATGCACCGCCAGCACCGGCCGCGGGCCCTGCCCGAAGCTGCGCGAGAAGATACCGTCCAGCTGAGCCGTCACGCCGCGGCCTCCGCCAGATGGGCGTCCAGATCCTCCAGCCGGTCCTGGCCCCAGAACCTGGCGCCGTCCGCCGTCACCCAGAACGGCGCGCCGAACACGCCGGCCTTGACCGCGTCCTCGAGGTTTTGCGCATAGGTCTCCGCGCCGGCCAGGAGGCCGCTGTCCGCAAGCGCGGCGTCGAAGCCGGCGCCCGCGAGGCAGGCGCGGATCACCGCATCGTCTGCGATGTCCTTCTCCTCGGCCCAGCAGGCGCGCAGGATGGAATGGACCAGCTGACCCATATCGCCGCCGCCCGCGTTTTGGGCTGCGATGATGGCATAGGAGGACGGGGCCGCATTGGTGGGCCAATGGGCGGGCTTGAGGTTGATGGGCAGGCCCAGCTTGGCCGCCTGCCGCTCCAGCTCGATCAGCCGGTATTCCTGGCGCGCCGGATGCCGCTCGCCCGGGGGCGTGCCGCCGGTGCGGGAAAACAGCGCCAGGATGTCCAGCGGCTTGCAGGTCACCTCGGCGCCGTGGCGGGCCGCAATTTCCCACGGGCGGGTTCCGGCGAGATAGGAAAATGGCGAAAGGGTGGAAAAGTAGAAATCAATTGCTGCCATAGGATGTATCTCCCGCTTAGAACTTTGCGCGAAGGTAAGTGCATGATAAGCGGGGTTCAATATCACGAATCTGACACATTGCCATTGCTGCCTGGGGATAACAGCCAATGCCGACCTTGAACGAACCCAAGCTGATTGCTGGGAACGCCAACCTTCTTCTTGCCCAAGCCATTACCCGCCGCATGAGCCTGCACCGCGGTGTCGACCAGGGGCTGGTGGATGCCCGCGTCGAGCGGTTCAATGACGGCGAGATCTTCGTCGAAGTCTATGAGAACGTCCGCGGCGAGGACATGTTCATCATCCAGCCGACCTCGAACCCGGCCAATGACAACCTGATGGAGCTCTTGATCATCGCCGATGCGCTGCGCCGCTCCTCGGCCCAGCGGATCACCGCGGTGATCCCCTACTTCGGCTATGCCCGCCAGGACCGCCGCACCAAGGCGCGCACCCCGATCTCCGCCAAGCTGGTCGCCAACATGCTGACCGGCGCGGGCGTCGAGCGGGTGCTGACCATGGACCTGCACGCGGCGCAGATCCAGGGCTTCTTCGACATTCCGGTGGACAACCTCTATGCCTCGCCGATTTTTGCGCTGGACGTGAAGGACCAGTTCAAGGACCAGATGTCCGAGATCATGGTGGTGTCCCCCGACGTCGGCGGCGTGGCCCGTGCCCGCGAGCTGGCCAAGCGCATCAACGCGCCGCTGTCGATCGTCGACAAGCGCCGCGAGAAGCCGGGTGAAGTGGCGGAGATGACCGTGATCGGCGACGTGAAGGACAAGATCTGCCTGATCGTCGACGACATGTGCGACACCGCCGGCACCCTGTGCAAGGCCGCCCAGGTGCTGCTGGACAACGGCGCCAAGGAAGTGCACGCCTATATCACCCACGGCGTGATGAGCGGCCCGGCGGTGGAGCGTGTGTCCAACTCGGTGATGAAGTCGCTGGTGTTGACCGACTCGATCCAGCCGACCGAGGAAGTGAAAGCCGCGCCGAACATCCGCATCGTGCCGACCGCGCCGCTGTTTACCCAGGCGATCCTGAACATCTGGCACGGCACCTCTGTGTCGTCGCTGTTCGAGGACAAGACGCTGGTTCCGATCTACGAGAACCTCTACTCGAACGGCGGCTGAGGCGGCCCCGGTTTCCGGATTTGAGAAAGCCCCGCCATTGTGCGGGGCTTTTTGCTGCTGCCGCCTGTCCCGGCGCCTGGCCGCCAGGTTTTACAGCTGTGCCAGGCAAAGCGCCGACAGCCACAGCCCTGCCCCGAAGGTGAGATGCGTTGCCAGGCTTTTCAACCGGGCCTTGTTCGGGGCGGGTGTCCGCCGGGCGGCCAGGCCTGCGCCCATGCCCGGCTGCAGGATCAGGAAGGGCGCCGCGAGCGTCAGGACGCCGAAGGCCAGAGCGGGCCAAGGGCTTGGGTTATCTATCCAGGCCCGGCCAGCTGCGGGCAGAAACAGGGCCGCAAACACGATGCCGGTCAGGTAGTGCGCGATCCAGCCGATCAGCCGTTCGCCGCGGACAGGCGGGCTGGCCGTGATCGGACGGTGAACGAAGCGTCCCCGGACGGCATGGCCCAGCCAGCGCCCGGCCAGAGCGTAGTCCAGTGTTTGGAACCGCAGCAGATGTTTCTGAACCAGTGTCCCCAAGTCCATGGTCGCCGTTGCTCCTATGCCGACAAATAACGCGCTGAAAATGAAATTGTGGTCCATATGGCCCTTTGCCTTTGCTGTTTTGGTGTCACGTCTGTGGCGGGCCTACGACTTGAAGTTCACTTTAAGTCAAGCCTGTTTCCGGGGCTGGCCTTGCCAGTTCCGCCGCGGCGTGCCAGCCTTGCTTCTTGAAGCCAGCTTGAGGTCAAGGATGAAACTTCTGGATATCGGCGAGGTTGCGGAGCGCTCCGGCGTCGCAGCCTCGGCGCTGCGGTATTATGAGGAGATCGGGCTGATCACCTCGATCGGGCGCAAGGGGCTGCGGCGGCAGTTCGGGCCGGAAACGCTGCTGCAGCTGTCGCTGATCACCCTCGGTAAGGCGGCCGGGTTTTCACTGCAGGAGATTGCCGGGATGTTCGGACAGGACGGCCGGCCGGATCTGCCGCGGGACCAGCTGCACGCCCGCGCCGACGCGCTGGAGGCGCAGATCCGCGAGCTGTCCATGCTGCGGGAAGCGCTGCGCCATGTGGCGGACTGCCCGGCGCCCAGCCATATGGAGTGCCC
The DNA here is from genome assembly GCF_049056525.1 of Leisingera coralii. Taxonomy (NCBI): domain Bacteria; kingdom Pseudomonadati; phylum Pseudomonadota; class Alphaproteobacteria; order Rhodobacterales; family Roseobacteraceae; genus Leisingera; species Leisingera coralii. The sequence goes on from NZ_JBHUPT010000029.1 coordinate 26,693, forward strand.
CAAGTTCCGGAAGCTGCTGCGCACCGGACGCCTAACGGCCAAGGTCTAACCGACGTCCCAGTCATCGGCATACGGCAGTTCGCCGATGGCCAGCCAGGCGGCGCGCAGGCGGGCGGCGCGGCTGTCGGCCCAGGTGCGGAAGACAATCTCAAACCCCTCGCAGGTGATGTTTTCCGCCACCAGCTCTGCCCGGATGGCCGCTGAGGTGTCCATGTCCCAGAGCGACACCGACACATGCACCGAGGGCGGGCGGGCAAACGGCTCGGCAAACTGCACCGCCCGGCGCCGCTCGCGCGGGCCGGAGCCGGTCCACATCTCGCCGCCATCCTCGAAATCCGAAAAGATCCCGATATCGCCCTGATCGACCCCCGTGCGGGGGTTGCGCAGTCTTTTCATGCTGTTTCCCAAGCGGTTAGCCTGCTTCTCGAAGTAAGTCATACAGCAGGTTTATCCAGAAACCAGCCGCAAAGTCCCGGCAGCTGTTGCCTTTGCGCAAGGCAGTTGCAGACCCGGCGGTTTGCGGCCCTGAATCCCTTCCCGGCTTACGGCTTCGTCTCCAGGGAGAATTCCCCCAAAGGAACGAAACTTCCCCGCTGAGGGAATTCCACCCCTTTTGTCGCAAAAAACGAACATTCCGGCGCGCTGGCATCGAGTCCGGGAGGGCGTTGTCTGGTGTGTATCTGCATCCGCCTCGCACAGGCGATCTGACCCAAGGGAGGAGAAACCCCGTGTCACCAATTGATCCGAATACTGTGAAACCTGGCCTCGGGATGGCGCTGCTGCCCATCGTGCTGACGCTGGCCGTTCTGGGGGTCCAGCTGTTCTATTTCGGGGATTTCACCCCGCATATCCCGCTGGCCATCGGCATTGCCATCACCGCGCTGGTGGGGCTGAAGCTGGGCCACAAGTGGGACAATATCGAAGAAGGCGTGTTCCACGTCATCAACATCTCGCTGCCGTCGGTGTCGATCCTGATCACCGTCGGCATGATCGTCGGCATCTGGATTGCCAGCGGCACCGTGCCGACGCTGATTTACTACGGCCTGAAAATCCTGTCGCCGGAGCTGTTCCTGGCCGCGGGTATGGTGCTGTGTTCCATCGTGTCGGTGTCGCTGGGCACCTCCTGGGGCACCGTGGGCACCGTCGGCCTGGCGCTGATGGGGATTGGCGCGGGCTTTGGCATTCCGATGTACTGGACCGCCGGCGCTGTGGTCTCCGGCGCATTTTTCGGCGACAAGATCTCCCCCTTGTCGGATACCACCAACCTGGCCCCTGCCGTGACCGGCACCAACCTGTTCGACCACATCCGCAACATGCTGCCGACCACCGTGCCGTCGATGCTGATTGCGCTGGTGATCTACCTGGTTGTCGGGTTCACCCTGATCGACACCTCGCAGGTGTCGTTTGAGCGGATCGACGCGATCACCGCGGCGCTGGACGAGGCGTTCTGGATCTCGCCGCTGATGCTGCTGCCGGCGCTGCTGGTCATCTTCCTCGCCGTGAAGAAGCAGCCGCCGATCCCGTCGCTGTTTGCCGGGGCTGTTGTCGGCGGCATCATGGCGATGGTGTGCCAGGGCGCGGGCCTGCATGAGACCTTCACATTCGCCAACAGCGGCTATGCCATCGACACCGGCGTTGCGGAAATCGACCCGCTGCTGAACCGCGGCGGCATCCAGTCGATGATGTGGACCATTTCGCTGGTGCTGCTTGCGCTGGGGTTCGGCGGCGCGCTGGAGCGGACCGGCTGCCTGCAGGCGATCATCGAGGTGATCATTGCCCGGGTGAAAAGCTTTGCCGGCATCCAGACCTCGGCGATCCTGACCTCGGTGGCGACCAACACCGTGGCGGGCGACCCCTATCTGTCGATTGCCCTGCCGGGCCGCATGTATGCGCCGGTTTACCGTGGCATGAAGTATTCGCCGCTGAACCTGTCGCGCGCCATCGAGGAAGGCGGCACCCTGGTGTCGCCGCTGATCCCCTGGAACGCAGGCGGCGCCTTCGTGATCTCGGCGCTGGCGCTGGGTATTGCTGATGGCAACTTTGAGAACCTGCTGTATATCCCGCTGGCCTTTGCCTGCTGGCTGTCGCCGCTGATCGGCATCTTCTATGCGATGACCGGGCTGTTCTCGCCCCGCGCCAGCGAAGAGGAAATCATCGCCTGGGAAGACAGCGGTGAGCCGGTGGCCGAGCTGACCGCCTGACCGCCCCGCGCGCCGGAGCCTCCCCTCCGGCGCGCGTTTTGAAGTGAACATCCCATCTGTTAGGTTAGTGATATGCATCCCCGCAGCTTTGTCCCGAAAGGTGCGGCCAGTTTCCGGGTTGATTACGACGGGCCGCCAAAAGACATCTACTTTCTGCTTCTGCCGAAGCTGACCATGCTGGCGTTCAGCGCTGCCGTGGAGCCCTTGCGGATCGCCAACCAGGTGACCGGCAAGGAGCTGTACCGCTGGTTCCTGATCAGCGAGGGCGGGCAGCCGGTGCCCTGCTCCAACGGGATCGGCATCAATACCGACCTGGCGCTGGAGGACCTGCCCCGCGGCAGCTTTGCCTTTATCTGCTCCGGCATCGAGCCCTCCGACAGTGCCAGCCCCAAGGCCCTGTCGTGGATCCGGCGGCAGAATGCGCATGGCAGCCGCTTTGGCGGCATCTGCACCGGCGCCTTTGCCCTGGCCCAGGCCGGCATCCTGCAGGACCAGCGCTTTACCCTGCATTGGGAGAACCAGCCGTCGTTTTCCGAGTATTTCCCCGGGCTGGAGCCGACGGCGAACCTCTATGAGATCGACAACGGGCTGATGACCTGCGGCGGCGGCAATGCGGCCACCGACATGATGCTGGAGATGATCGAGACCGATCATGGCAAGGATCTGGCGGTGATCGTGTCGGACATGTGCATCCACTTCCGCTCCAACAACCGTGAGGCGCTGCAGAAGTCGGCCTATTCCGTTGCCTTGAGCAGCCGCAACCAGCATTTGATCAACGCGATGCAGTTCATGCACGACACCATCGAGGAACCGGTGGAGATCGGGGTGGTGGCGGAGCACGCGCAAATCTCGCGCCGCCAGCTGGAGCGGCTGTTCCAGCGCTATGTCGGCACCTCGCCGGTGCAGTTCTATATCGAGCTGCGGGTGGGACGGGCGCTGGCGCTGCTGAATGAGACCAACATGACGGTGGCAGAGATCTCCGCCGCCACCGGCTTCAGCAGTGCCACCCAGCTGTCGATCCGCTTCAAGAAGCGCTACGGGCAGTCGCCCGCCTCGTTCCGCAAGAGCTGGGCCGGGAAGGCGGCGGAGGAATAGCCCCGGCGCCGGCCTATTTTTCGTCGCAGGCGAGCGCCGCGCTGAGTTCCGAGATCTTCTCCAGCCGCGCCGAGATCCGGTCCTGGAACTGGCCCAGCTCGTCGATGATCGAGTTCAGCGATTCCCCCACATGGCCCAGCCGCGCGCATTCGATCTTGCACAGCACCCGGGTGGTAGTGAGCGCCATGAAATGGCGGTGCAGGGTCAGGCAGGCCTTCTGGATCCGGTCGGCTTCGAACCGGACATCCTGCAGGCTGGCCCGGGCCTTGGTGAACTGGGTTTCGGTCAGTTCTGCCAGGATTGCCTGCTCGCGGGCGATATCGGTGAGGGCGGTGCTGTCTTCCTGATCCAGCTGATGGCCGCATTCGGTGAGGATGCGCGCCAGCCCTTCGACAAACATGGCTGCTGTCACGGTGCCCTTGATGGCCCGGAAATTGCTGTTCTTGCCCCAGACATGGGCCTCGAACCAGCTGGACATCTCCCGCGACATGGAACTGTAGTTCTGGGACAGAACGGTGACCGGCCCGCCGGCCGGCTCGATCCGCGAGGCGATGACACGCAGGTTGTGCGGGATGGTGCGCATGGATTCGAACTCCTGCACCAGCGCCTCGGTCTCCTGCACCAGCTGTTCGGCGGTGGAGAACATGGTGCGGCGTTCCGCCAGCCGCACATCCGCCGGGCGCTGCAGCCCGGCGTCGCGCGCCAGCAGCTCCTCCGCCAGGGCGTGGCCGGCAAAATCGCTGTAGGTGGCAAAGCCCAGCTCGCGCAGGCGGTCCAGCAGCCGGGCGGCGCTGTCCTCAGGGCTCAGCCCTTCGGTGTGTTCCGCCTGGCGCAGCCGGGTGTATTCCTGCTCCACCGTCCGCAGCAGCGGGCTGGTCGGCTTGATCCGCGCCGACAGGTAGCCGCCCTCGCAGGGGGTGACGATGGCAAAGACCCAGTAGAAGCTGCCGTCGCTGGCGCGGTTCTTGACATAGGCGCCGACGGTGCCGCCGCCCTTGATGGTGTCCCACAGCAGCTGGAACACCGCCCGGGGCATGTCCGGATGGCGGATAACCTTGTGCGGCGCCCCCAGCAGCTCCTCCAGAGGGTATTTGGCGACCCGGCTGAACACCGCGTTGCCGGCCCGGATGACACCGCGGTCATCGGTCCGGGAAAAGAACACTTCGTCCAAGGCAAAGTAAGCCTCTTTGCCCCTGGTCTGAGCAGTCAGCGTGCGGTCTTCAAAGGACACGATTCAGTTCCTGTCAGTGATTGTTTAGTGCGGGTTTCTGTGTAACCGGCAGTGCTTGTCAAATTGCTAATGAGGCACGTGCCGCTCAGCTTTTCCTGCAGCGCCGGAGCCGGCAGCAAGACCGCTGCCGGCAGGCGGGGGATCAGGCAGCGGCGCCCTGCGCCTGCGCCTCGCCGCTGTCCTGCAGCGCTGCGCTGCTGTCCGGCAGCGTCACGCCCAGGCTTTCGAGGAGCGGCAGGCGGCGGGCGGCGAAATTTCCGGCCCGGGCGCGCAGCAGGGCGAGGTTTTCTTCCTCGGTTTCCAGCACTCTGCCCTCGTGCTGCAGCCGCTGCCCCTGCGGCGCCAGGATGCGCCAGGCCAGCGCCGCCCAGTCCGCCGGGGTTTCCAGCCCCTCGCTGCGGGCCAGCAGGAACAGCTGCTCGAACCGGTCAAGCTCCACCCCGCCGCCGGTGACCGGCGAGGCCAGAAAGCGCAGGGCCTCGCTGTCCTCGGCCCGCTTGCAGACAGCCTGGTTGAAAGCACGGCAGGCGGCGGCGCGTTCTGCCAGCCCCTCCAGCGGCAGGCAGGGCGTGATGATGCCGGTGCCCGCCAGCACCGTCAGCATCAGGGCGATGCTGCCCCAGTCCATGGCGCCGAACACGCCCTGATCCAGCAGGCTGCGCAATGTTGCGGGGCCTTGGGCCAGCGCCTTTAGCACCGGCGCGTACTGCGCCTGCTCCAGCGGCAGGTCCTTGCCGCGGTGATGGAACTTCAGCGCGCCGCCGCTGTAGGTGCGGGTGAGCGCAAACGGCGTTGCGAACCAGGCGCCGATTTCGCCGCGCGGGGTATGCGCCAGCTTGCCCTTGACAAAGATGTCGGTGCGGAAATGCTCGTTCAGCAGCACGTCCCGCAGGCCTTCGCGGCGGTCCGGGTCCGGCTCCGCATCCAGCAGCGCCTGCTGCTGCGGCGTGAAGCGGACACTGTCGACATTGTCGAGCGGATGCACCGAGCCGAGGAAGCTGAGCTTGGCCTGCGCCAGGCTGCCTGCCAGATCCTCGAAAAAGAACGGCGTCCAGTCCTTGTTGAAATACTCATGCGCCAGGTAGTTTTCCGGCATTGCCTCCATATGCTTCAGCCGCTGTCCCGCGCCCGGGTTATGTCCAAAGTAGCCCGCGCCGGCCTTTTCCAACTCCCTGGCAAAACCCATCGCATCGCTGATCCGCCCGGTCAGCGGCCCGCTGCCCTGCTCTGCCCGGCTGGCAAGAATGCGGCGCAGCGGCATTGCGGCAGCCCAGCCGGGCAGCGCGTTGCAGCTGACATAGACCAGGCCGCCCGGCCGCAGCCGCTGCGAAATAAACCTGGTGATATGGTCGCGGTTTTCCTCGGACACCCAGCTGAAGACACCGTGCAGCGCGATGATGTCAAAGCTTTCCGGCAGGCCCGGCGTTTCGCCGAAATCCTCGAAGCAGCGTTCGTGGAAGTGCATGTTGTCCAGCCCGGCCTCCTGCGCCAGTTCGGCCGCGCCGGCGATATGCGCGGGGCTGAAGTCCATCGCGTGGAATTCGATCTGCGGGTTCGCCGCCGCCAGCAGGTTGGCCGAGAACCCCTGGCCGCAGCCCAGCTCGCAATAGGTTGCGCCGGGACGGTCCAGCCCGTGCCGGTGGCCCTGGCGCATGGCGCCGAAAGCCAGCAGAGCCGGTGTCAGCTGCTGGTGGAAGTCGAAGGTGTAGTCGATGCCGGCGACATAGCCGGAGGTCCAATCGGTCACGGGGAATCCTGCAGTTGGTTTATTGATGGCTCCCATCGATTTTTTGGAAAATTGATGAGGATCAGGTTAAGAACCTTCGCTTCACCGAAATGTCACCGGTCCGTGAAGCGGCGGCAGCGCCGACCGGAGTTTTACAAAACTCCGGCTAGGAAAATTATCAATTTTCCTGGCCGTTTTCCTCCCAGGAAAACGGCGGGAGCGGCCTGGCGATCCCCCAAACGAAAACCGGCCCCCAAAGGGAGCCGGTCTTTAGTGTAGCAATCCAAAACCGGATCAGAGGGACATATGGGTGCCCAGGGCTTCCATGTCGGCGAGCAGCTTGGCTGCGTCCTCGACCAGGCCGTGCGGCTGGTCTTCCTCTTTCGCGGTCTTGTACATCACGCGGGCTTCCTCGATCAGCTCGTTCATCTGATCGCGGGTCATTTCGGCCATCGGGATCGCGCGCTCGGCCAGAACCGACAGGCTGTCGCCTGCGATTTCGGCAAAACCGCCGGTCACCAGATACTCCGAGTTGCCTTCGGGGCTTTCGACCTTCAGCACGCCGGGGCGCAGGGTGGTGATGGTCGGCGCGTGCTGAGGCATCGCCGTCATGTCACCCTCGGACCCGGGGATCTGAACCGCGCTGGCCTGCAGCGACGCCAGGGCGCGCTCGGGGCTCACGAGGTCGAATTGCATCGTTTGTGCCATTGGGGCCTCCTTTCAGGGTCCCCCCGCACCGCGGGGGCGCGGGGGAAAATCCGTTCTTAGGCGGCTTCCGCAGCCATCTTCTCGGCTTTGGCGATCACTTCGTCGATGCCGCCAACCATGTAGAAGGCGCCTTCGGGCAGGTGGTCGTATTCGCCGGCCACAACAGCCTTGAACGACGAGATGGTGTCTTCCAGCGGAACCTGGACACCGTCGGAGCCGGTGAAGACCTTCGCAACGTCGAACGGCTGGGACAGGAAACGCTGGATCTTACGCGCACGCGCAACGGTCAGCTTGTCCTCTTCCGACAGTTCGTCCATGCCGAGGATGGCGATGATGTCCTGCAGCGACTTGTAGCGCTGGAGGATCTGCTGAACGTCGGAAGCAACCTTGTAGTGCTCTTCGCCAACGATCGCCGGGTCCATCAGACGGGAGGTGGAGTCCAGCGGGTCCACGGCCGGGTAGATGCCGAGCTCGGAGATCGCACGGTTCAGAACGGTGGTCGCGTCCAGGTGGGCAAAGGTGGTTGCCGGTGCCGGGTCGGTAAGGTCGTCCGCGGGAACGTAAACGGCCTGGATCGAGGTGATCGAGCCGTTCTTGGTGGAGGTGATGCGTTCCTGCATCGCGCCCATGTCGGTGGCCAGGGTCGGCTGGTAGCCCACAGCCGAAGGAATACGGCCGAGCAGAGCGGACACTTCCGAGCCGGCCTGGGTGAAGCGGAAGATGTTGTCCACGAAGAACAGAACGTCGGTGCCGGACTGGTCGCGGAACTGCTCGGCCAGGGTCAGGCCGGTCAGCGCAACACGGGCACGGGCTCCCGGAGGCTCGTTCATCTGACCGTAGACCAGGGCCACCTGGGATTCTTCCAGGTTGTCCGGCTTGATCACGTTGGATTCGATCATTTCCCAGTACAGGTCGTTGCCTTCACGGGTCCGCTCGCCAACACCGGCGAACACGGAGTAGCCCGAGTGCACCTTTGCGATGTTGTTGATCAGTTCCATGATCAGAACGGTCTTGCCCACGCCGGCGCCGCCGAACAGGCCGATCTTGCCGCCTTTGGAGTACGGGGCCAGCAGGTCGATGACCTTGATGCCGGTCACCAGGACTTCGGACTCGGTCGACTGGTCGCTGAACTCGGGTGCGGGCTGGTGGATGGCGCGGGTCTCGGTCGCGTTGACCGGGCCCTTTTCGTCCACCGGCTCGCCGACGACGTTCAGGATGCGGCCCAGGGTTGCGTTGCCGACCGGGATCGAGATCGGGGCGCCGGTGTCGGTCACTTCCCGGCCGCGCACCAGGCCTTCGGTTGCGTCCATTGCGATGGTGCGGACGGTGTTTTCACCCAGGTGCTGGGCCACTTCCAGAACCAGGGTCTTGCCCTCGTTCTCGGTGTGCAGCGCGTTCAGAATTGCGGGCAGGTGGTCGTCGAACTGGACGTCCACAACGGCGCCGATGATCTGGGTCACCTTGCCTTTTGCTTGTGCCATTTGTTGGTCTCCGGTTGTCTCTTAGAGCGCCTCAGCGCCCGAAATGATTTCAATCAGCTCGTTGGTGATCACGGCCTGGCGGGAGCGGTTGAACTCGATGGTCAGCTTGTCGATCATCTCGCCCGCGTTGCGGGTTGCGTTGTCCATCGCGCTCATCCGGGCACCCTGTTCGGATGCACCGTTTTCCAGCAGCCCCGCGAAGATCTGGGTCGCCACGCCGCGCGGCAGCAGGTCCGCGAGGATCCGCTCTTCGCCGGGCTCGTAGTCGTAGACGGCGCCAGAGCTCTCGCCTTCCTCAGCTTCAAACGAAGCCGGGATGATCTGCTGCGCGGTCGGGATCTGGGTCACCACGTTGACGAACTCCGAGTAGAAGATCGTGGCAACGTCGAATTCACCAGCATCGAACCGGGTCAGGATGTCCTTGGCGATCGCCTGCGCGTTGGCATAGCCGACGCGCTTGACTTCGCTGAGGTCCACATGGCCGACGAAATCACTGCCGAGGTCGCGCTTCAGGGCGTCGCGGCCCTTCTTGCCGACGGTCAGAACCTTGACCGTCTTGCCCGCGGCCTTCAGCTCGGCCGCCTTCTGGCGGGCGAGCTTGGCAATGTTCGAGTTGAAGCCGCCGCACAGACCGCGCTCGGCAGTCATCACGACCAGCAGCTGAACCTGGTCCGAGCCGGTGCCGCGGAGCAGCTTGGGCGCGGAGTCGGAACCGCCGACCGAGGCCGCCAGCCCCGCCATCACGGCATTGAACCGCTTGGCGTAGGGCCGGGAATCCTCGGCAGCTTCCTGGGCGCGGCGAAGTTTCGCCGCGGCCACCATTTGCATGGCTTTGGTGATCTTGCGGGTCGATTTGACCGACTCGATCCTGTTTTTAAGGTCCTTGAGAGAAGGCATGTCCCGACTCTCTCCTTATGCGAAGGTGGCGGCGTATTCGTCGATCGCAGCCTTGAGTTTGTCAGCGGCGTCGCCCTTGATCTTGGGATCTTCGTTGGTGATCCAATCCAGGGTTGCCTTGCCTTTACCGCGCATGTGCGACAGCAGGCCGGCTTCCCAGCGGCCGACGTCCTTGAGGTCGACCTTGTCGAGGTAGCCGTTGGTGCCGGCGAAGATGACGCAGACGATTTCGGCGTTGGTCAGCGGCGAATACTGCGGCTGCTTCATCAGCTCGGTCAGGCGCGCACCGCGGTTCAGCAGCTGCTGGGTGGCGGCGTCGAGGTCGGAGCCGAACTGGGCAAAGGCCGCCATCTCGCGGTACTGGGCCAGCGACAGCTTAACCGGGCCTGCAACGGTCTTCATCGCGTTGGTCTGGGCCGAGGAGCCCACACGCGAAACCGACAGACCGGTGTTCACAGCCGGGCGGATGCCCTGGTAGAACAGTTCGGTTTCCAGGAAGATCTGGCCGTCGGTGATCGAGATCACGTTGGTCGGAATAAACGCCGACACGTCGCCGCCCTGGGTTTCGATGACCGGCAGAGCGGTCAGCGAGCCGGCGCCGAAGTCCTCGTTCAGCTTTGCCGAACGCTCCAGCAGGCGGGAGTGCAGGTAGAAAACGTCGCCCGGGTAGGCTTCACGGCCCGGCGGACGGCGCAGCAGCAGCGACATCTGGCGGTAGGCCACGGCCTGCTTGGAGAGGTCATCATAGATGATCAGCGCGTGCTTTCCGTTGTCGCGGAAGTATTCGGCCATCGCGGTCGCGGCATAGGGCGCCAGGAACTGCAGCGGTGCCGGGTCGGACGCGGTTGCGGCAACCACGATCGAGTATTCCATGGCGCCGGACTCTTCCAGCTTCTTCACCAGCTGAGCAACGGTCGAACGCTTCTGGCCGACAGCGACGTAGACGCAGTACAGTTTCTTGGACTCGTCGTCGCCTGCGGCGTCGTTGTAGGTCTTCTGGTTCAGGATGGTGTCCAGAGCCACGGCGGTCTTGCCGGTCTGACGGTCGCCGATGATCAGCTCGCGCTGGCCGCGGCCGATCGGGATCATCGCGTCAACCGATTTCAGGCCGGTTGCCATCGGCTCGTGCACCGATTTGCGCGGGATGATGCCCGGCGCCTTGACGTCAGCGACCTGGCGCTGCGCGGCGTTGATCGGGCCCTTGCCGTCCAGCGGGTTGCCCAGACCGTCGACAACGCGGCCCAGCAGTTCGGGGCCTGCGGGAACGTCCACGATCGAGTTGGTGCGCTTGACGGTGTCGCCTTCTTTAATGTCGCGGTCGGAGCCGAAGATCACGATACCGACGTTGTCGTTTTCCAGGTTCAGCGCCATGCCCATGATGCCGCCCGGGAATTCGACCATTTCACCGGCCTGAACATTGTCGAGGCCGTAAACGCGGGCAATACCGTCACCAACGGACAGCACGCGGCCGATTTCTGCCACTTCGGCTTCTTGACCAAAATTCTTGATCTGGTCTTTCAGGATCGCAGAAATCTCTGCTGCTTGGATACCCATTTATCCGACCTCTTTCATTGCATTCTGTAGGGAGTTGAGCTTGGAGCGGATCGAGCTGTCGATCATCTTCGAGCCCACTTTAACGACGAGACCGCCAATGATGGACGCATCGACGGTGGCATTGATGGTGACTTTCTTGCCCACGCGCTCGGCCAGGGTCTTGGCCAGCTTTTCGCTCTGGGTCTTGGTCAGCGCCTTGGCGGACACCACCTCGGCGGTGACTTCGCCGCGGGCCTCGGCCAGGCGGTCGCGCAGCGCGCCGATCAGCGCGGGCACCACGAACAGGCGGCGCTTGTCGGCCATCAGGGCAAGGGTATTGCGCAGGACGGGATCCAGGCCCATCTTGTCCGCCACCGCGGTGATCGCGGCGCCCTGCTCTTCGCGCGACAGGAGCGGCGAGTGGATCAGGCTGTTGAGGTCTTCGCTGTCAGCCAGCGCGGCTGCCAGATCATTGATGCTGGTTTCAAGGCTGTCGAGCGCCTTGTTTTCTTCAGCGATGTCGAACACCGCCGTGGCATAGCGCGCAGCAATGCCTGCAGAAATCGAAGCTGGTTCGGACACGTCCACCCTTCCGATATGTTTTTGGCCCCGGTTGGCATACCTGGCCTTCAGGCGGCGTCCGGGGGCGTGAGTCATCCCCCATTGGCAGCGGGGCGTTGAAATCAGCGTGGGTCTAGCAGAGCGGATGCGACCTATCAACTGTCTATAACGGTAACATATGAAAGCATGTTTCCCGTGTTTTCAAAGGCTTGCAGGAAGTGCGGCCCTTTGACCACAGTCGTTAAATAAAAAAGTGCGGCTGAACTGCAGGATTTTGCGATTCCGGAAAGCGGCATTTGCGCCAAAAAACGTCACATATCGGTGCTGAGGCCGCTTTTGGCGCACTCCTGAGGCCCCTTCGGCAGTTTCCGGGAATCGAAATCGGCACCCGCGGGGTCAGGCCGGTTCCGGCATCGGGTTGGACAGGCCTTCCAGCACCCGGATGCGGCTGGGGGTCTTGGTGCGGATCATGTGGCCCTTCTGCGGGTAGGTCTGCTTGCTGACCTCGACCATGAACACGCCGCCGGCCAGCATTGCCGGCAGTTTGCGCCCCATCTTCTCCAGCATGGCGCCGGATTTGAGCCAGAACCGCTTGTGGCTGGGCAGCCGGTACAGCGCCGCGGTGTGCTGCTCGATGGCGAACTGATGCTCGCGCAGCTGGCCTTCGAGCTGGCGCAGGGTATAGGGGCGGCCATAGCCGAATGGGGTCAGATCCGAGCGCGCCCAGAGCCCGGCCCGGTTCGGCACGATGAAAATCGCCCGCCCGCCCGGCCCCAGCACCCGCCAGCATTCCTCCAGCAGGCGGGAGGGCCGTTCCGAGGTTTCCAGCCCGTGCAGCACCACCAGCCGGTCGGCCCGCCCGGTATCTATGGGCCAGCTGGTCTCCTCGCACAGAACCGAGACATTGGGCATCCCCGCCGGCCATTGCATCACCCCCTGCGGCCCCGGCATCAGCGCCATCACCCGGCGCGCGTCCGGCAGGTAGGGGCGCAGCAGCGGCGCGGCAAAGCCGAAGCCCGCCACCGTCTGCCCCTCCGCCTCCGGCCACAGCTCTAGCAGGCGGCCGCGGATCGAGGCCTGCGCCGCACGGCCCAGCGTGCTGCGGTAATAGAAGTTCCTCAAATCCTGCACATCAAGATGCATTGCGGGCGCCTGCTGCTTCGGCCAATCTGGGCGCAGTTTAGCAATGTAAAGGCGAATGGCCATGCCTCTTGAGATCATCACCCTGCCCTGCCTGTCTGATAACTATGCCTTTTTGATCCATAATCCGGCCTCGGGCGAAACCGCGCTGGTGGATGCGCCCGAAGCCGGCGCCATCAAGGCAGCGCTGTCGGACCGCGGCTGGGGGCTGGACTGGATCCTGCTGACACATCACCACTGGGACCATGTCGACGGGGTTGCGCAGTTGCAGGACGCCTTTGGCGCCAAGGTGATCGGCGCGCAAGGAGACGCCCATAGGCTGCCGCCGCTGGATAGGACGGTGGAAGACGGCGGCACATTCTCCCTGCTGGGCGAAGAGGTGCAGGTGATGGATGTCTCCGGCCACACGGTGGGCCACATCGCCTTTTACATCCCTGGCGCAGAGGCGGTGTTCACTGCCGACAGCCTGATGGCGCTGGGATGCGGGCGGCTGTTCGAGGGCACCCCAAAGCAGATGTGGTCCAGCCTGTCGCGTCTTGCCGCTCTGCCGCCGCAAACTATGGTTTACTCCGGGCATGAATACACCCAGGCTAACGGTGCCTTTGCGGTCACCGTGGATCCCGGCAACCCGGCGTTGCAGGACCGCATCCGCGATATCGCGAGCGCGCGGGAAAAGGGTGTTCCAACAGTGCCTTCGTCCTTGCGATTGGAACTTGACACCAATCCGTTCCTGCGCGCGGGCAACAATGCCATCAGAGCGCACCTGGGCATGGAAGATGCTGAAGACGCAGAAGTTTTTGCCGAAATCCGCAAACGCAAAGACAATTTCTGAGCAAATCAAGGGCCCCGGGGTGCAACAGGGAGAAAATAATTGTGACCCCAAAATGAAGAAAAGCCCTTGAAGCCGGCGCTCTATCAACCAAACTCTAACCATATAAGCACATGGTTGAACTGAGGGGTTGGTTAATACCGCCCCGCCGGCCAACCCAAGATCAGAGGAGCACGCCCGTGCCTTCATTCTCGAGCACCCTGGAACAGGCCATTCACGCAGCGCTTGCGCTGGCGAATGAACGCCGTCATGAATTCGCAACCCTGGAACATCTGCTTCTGGCCCTGATCGACGAGCCCGACGCGGCCCGCGTGATGCGCGCCTGCAGTGTCGACCTGACCGAATTGCGATCCTCCCTGGTGGAATTCGTGGATGAGGATCTTGCCAACCTTGTGACCGATATCGACGGATCGGAGGCGGTGCCGACCGCCGCCTTCCAGCGCGTTATCCAGCGCGCCGCGATCCACGTCCAAAGCTCCGGCCGCACCGAGGTGACAGGCGCCAATGTGCTGGTGGCGATCTTTGCCGAACGCGAAAGCGATGCCGCCTATTTCCTGCAGGACCAGGAGATGACCCGCTATGACGCGGTGAACTTCATCGCCCACGGCGTCGCCAAGGACCCGGCCTACGGGGAGTCCCGCCCGGTGACCGGCGCAACGGAGCAGGAAGAGGACAACCTGACCGCTGCCCCCGAAGGCGAGAAGAAGGAGTCGGCGCTGGCCAAGTACTGCGTCGATCTGAATGCGAAATCCCGCGACGGCGACATCGACCCGCTGATCGGCCGCGATCACGAGGTGGAGCGCTGCATCCAGGTGCTGTGCCGCCGCCGCAAGAACAACCCGCTGCTGGTGGGCGACCCCGGTGTCGGCAAGACTGCCATCGCGGAAGGCCTGGCGCGCAAGATCGTGGCCGGCGAAACCCCCGAGGTTCTGTCGGAAACCACCATCTATTCGCTCGACATGGGCGCGCTGCTGGCAGGCACCCGCTACCGCGGCGATTTCGAGGAACGGCTGAAGGCCGTGGTCTCCGAACTAGAGGACCACCCGGACGCGGTGCTGTTTATCGACGAGATCCACACCGTGATCGGTGCCGGCGCCACTTCGGGCGGCGCAATGGACGCGTCCAACCTGCTGAAACCTGCGCTGCAGGGCGGCAAGCTGCGCACCATGGGCTCCACCACCTACAAGGAGTTCCGCCAGCACTTCGAGAAGGACCGCGCCCTGTCCCGCCGGTTCCAGAAGATCGACGTGAACGAGCCGTCGGTGGAGGACTCCATCGAGATCCTGAAGGGCCTGAAGCCCTATTTCGAGGAGCATCACGGCATCAAGTTCACCGGCGAAGCGATCAAGACCGCGGTGGAGCTGTCGGCGCGCTACATCAATGACCGCAAGCTGCCGGACAAGGCCATCGACGTGATCGACGAGGCCGGCGCCGCGCAGCACCTGATCATCGAAAGCAAGCGCCGCAAGACCATCGGCGTCAAGGAGATCGAGGCTGTTGTGGCGAAGATCGCCCGCATCCCGCCCAAGAACGTCTCCAAGGACGATGCCGAGGTGCTGAAGGATCTGGAGAACTCGCTGAAACGCGTGGTCTTCGGCCAGGACGATGCGATCACCGCGCTGTCGAGTGCCATCAAACTGGCCCGTGCAGGCTTGCGCGAACCGGAGAAGCCGATCGGCAACTACCTGTTTGCGGGCCCCACCGGCGTCGGCAAGACCGAAGTGGCCAAGCAACTGGCAGATCAGCTGGGTGTGGAACTTCTGCGCTTCGATATGTCGGAGTACATGGAGAAGCACGCGGTCTCCCGCCTGATCGGCGCGCCTCCGGGCTACGTCGGGTTCGACCAGGGCGGTCTGCTGACCGATGGTGTCGACCAGCACCCGCATTGCGTGCTGCTGCTCGATGAGATCGAGAAGGCGCATCCGGACGTCTACAACATCCTGTTGCAGGTGATGGACAACGGCCAGCTGACCGACCACAACGGCCGCACCGTGAACTTCCGCAATGTGATCCTGATCATGACCTCCAACGCGGGTGCCTCCGAGCAGGCAAAGGCTGCCATCGGCTTTGGCCGCGACCGCCGCGAGGGCGAGGATACCGCCGCGATCGAGCGCACCTTCACGCCGGAGTTCCGCAACCGTCTGGACGCGGTGATCTCCTTCGCGCCGCTGTCGAAAGAGGTGATCCTGCAGGTGGTCGAGAAGTTCGTGCTGCAGCTGGAAGCTCAGCTGATGGACCGCAACGTCTCGATCGAGCTGACCCGCAAGGCCGCCGAATGGCTGGCCGACAAGGGCTACGACGACCGTATGGGCGCGCGGCCCCTGGGGCGGGTGATCCAGGAGCACATCAAGAAGCCGCTGGCCGAGGAGCTGCTGTTCGGCAAGCTGACCAAGGGCGGCGTCGTCAAGGTCGGCATCAAGGATGGCAAGCTGGACCTCCGGCTGGAGGGTCCGGGCAAGCCGCGGATCTCCGGCGACCGGCCGCCGCTCCTCACCGCGGACTGATGCGCTCCGCAGCCCTGTTAACCGCTTTATCGCTCGCCGCACCCGCCGCGGCGGGCGATTTTCGTTTGCAGTTCCCGCTGGACTGCACCCTGGGCCAGGACTGCCACATCCAGCAGTTCGTGGACCATGACCCGGGACCGGGGGCCACGGATTTCACCTGCGGCACCCTCAGCTATGAGGGCCACAAGGGCACCGATATCGCCCTGCCCTATCTCTCGGACATGCAGGCCGGTGCCACGGTCCGCGCCGCCGCGGATGGCGTCGTCCTGGGCACCCGCAACAGCATGCCGGATCAATATGCGACGGACGAAAACGCCGCGGCCATCGAAGGCAAGGAATGCGGCAACGGCGTGGTGCTGCGCCACGGGGGCGGCTGGGAAACCCAGTATTGCCACATGAAGCGCGGCTCGGTCCGGGTGCAGAGCGGCATGAAGGTCAAGGCCGGCGACGTGCTGGGCGAAGTCGGCCTGTCCGGCAAGACCCAGTTCCCGCATCTGCATCTGTCTGTCCGCAAGGACGGCGCGGTGGTTGACCCGTTTGCCCCGGACAGCTTCGGCACCTGCGCCGGCCCGTCCGGGCAGACGCTCTGGGCCGATCCGCCGGCCTACCAGCCCGGCGGAGTGCTGGGCGCAGGCTTCAGCACCGCTATCCCCCAATACCAGGCCATCAAGGATGGCACCGCGGACGAGGCGCCGCTGGCCGCGGATGCGCCGGCCTTTGTTTTCTGGGCCTATGCCTTTGGCGGCCAGGCCGGCGACACGCTGGAGCTGACGGTGACCGGCCCAAGCGGCGAGCTTGTCACCCAAAGAGAAGCCCTGAAAAAGGATCAGGCGCAGTTCTTCCGCGCCACCGGCCGCCGTCTGCGCGGCGGGTCCTGGCCTCAGGGCAGCTATACCGGCACGGCCCGGCTGCTGCGCGGCGGCAGCGAAGTGGACAGCTTCAGCAGCAGCATGACACTCAGCGCCGCCTCGCAATAACGCTTTCAGGCTCATGGTGCCGCAGATGCCGGGGCAGCAGCCCCGGCATCTGCCTGGCCCAACGGGCGCGGACGCCCCAGCAGGGCGGCCTGGCGCCGGGCGGGAGCGCGCAGTTTGAGGCAACAGCCGCCGCGACGTGCATGCCGTTTTCCGTCACAAAGTTGATAACTCCCGAGTTTGCAATAGTTTTAGAAGAGCCCTACTGCCCGGTGGGGCAGCAACCCGTGCGTAACTAGTAGCTTGTCTCCATTAGTGAAGCGGGTTGCACCTCCCTCCGTCAGCGGCGCTGTTGGGCTCGCAGCCCATCCGCAGAGTCCAGCGCCAGTGCCGGGCAGATCCCCGCCCCCTCACCTCTGGTTACTTCTCGGTGAACTTCAGCTCAATCCGCCGGTTCTGCGCGCGCGCTTCGGGCGTGTCTGCCGGGTTCACCGGCTGGTATTCCCCGAACCCGTTGGCGGCCAGCCGCGACGGCGGCACCCCCAGCGCCTCGACCATGTAGCGCACCACCGACAGCGCCCGGCCCTGGCTGAGCTCCCAGTTGTCGGCAAACTTCGGATGCGCCCCCAAGGGCGTGTCATCGGTGTGGCCGTCAACCCGGATGATCCAGCTGATCTCCGGCGGGATCGCGCTCACCACGCTCTGCAGGATCGACACCACCTTGGCGATCTCCACCTGCCCCTCCGGTGACAGCGTGGCGCTGCCGGGCGCAAACAGCACCTCAGAGGCAAAGACAAAGCGGTCGCCCTGGATGCGCACGCCTTCCTGGGTGCCCAGGAGATCGCGCAGGCGGCCAAAGAACTCCGACCGGTAGCGCTCCAGATCCTGGGCCTTGCTCGCCAGCGCCTCGGCTTCGGCCTCCAGCCGCTTGCGCTCCTGTTCTTCCAGCAGCCGCCGCTTGCGCTCTTCCGAGGCCGCGCGGGCCAGCGCCGCGTTCAGATCCTGGCCCAGGTTCTGCAGCTGCACCTGCTGGGCGGCGTCGCGGGCCTGATAGTCATCGAGAATGGCCTGCAATCCGCCCAGCTGTTCGCGCAGCGCCGCCACCTGCTGGTTGAGCAGCGCGGTTTCGCGGCGCGCCTCCTCGGACAGGACCTGTTCCTCGGACAAAGCCGAGCGCGCCTGCGCCAGCAGGGCCGCGCGCTCCTCGGCAAGGCTCAATTGCTCGGAAGCGCTGGCCTCCGCCGTCTCCTGCGCAGCGACCGCCGCCAGCAGCCGCTGGCGCAACACATCCAGTTCTCCGGCCTGGGTTTCCGCCGCCGCCAGCGCGGCCTTGGCCTCCGCCAGTTCTGCCGCCAGCCGCCCGGCTTCGGCGTCAGCTCCTGCACGGGCCGCCTCCAGTTCGGACAATTGCGCATCCAGCTGTTTCTTCGCGGCTTCGGCTGCCGCCAGCAGGGTCAGGGTGTCCTCCGCCTCCTGCCGCTGGGCCTCCAGCGCCAGGGTCATCGCGGTCAGCTCGGCATCTGCCGATTGCAGCTCTTCGCGCAGGGCTTCGGCAGCGGCGGCCTCCACCAGGCGGGCGGCTTCCTCGGCGCTCAGCTGTTCCTGCAACTCGGAAATCCGGCCGGCCTGTTCGCTGCCTTCCGCCTCCAGGCTGGCGATCAGGGCTTCCATCGCCTCACGCTCTGCCGCGGCCAGCCGGGCGGCCTCCGCCTGGGCATCGATCTCGCCGCGGGCCTGGGCCAGCGCCAGGTTCAGCGCCTCCTGCTCACTCAGCAGGGCCGCACGCGCCGCCTCCAGGCTTTCGCGTTCAGCGCTCAGGTCCGCGACCCGGGCCTGCGCGGCATCGCGGCTGGCGATCAGGGCGGCCACCTGCGCCTCGAAACTGGTGATGCGGCTGGCGGCCTCGGCCAGTTCGCCTGCCTGCCGGTCGCGTTCCGCGGTCAGCGAAGTGATCAGGCTGCGCGCCTGTTCCAGGTCCTGTTCCGCGGTGTTGAGCGTCGAGGTCAGCGCCCCCAGCCTAGCGTTCAGCCGGCGGTTTTCGCGCTCCTCCAGCCCCAGCGCGGCGGCCAGTGCGCTCACCTCGGCGGAGAGCTCATCCAGCTCGCTTTCCTGGCCTGTAATGGTCTCGCGCAGCACAAATTGCACCACCATAAAGATGGTCAGCACGAACATCAGCACCAGGAGGAGCCCGGTCATCGCATCGACAAACCCGGGCCAGATCGAGGCCTGGAACCGCTGGCCTGTGCGCCGGGAAAGGGCCATCAGTTATTCCCCCGCGTCCCGGCCCGGCATGCCTCCGCGCGACAGCCCGCGCGGGCGTGCGAAGGCCTTGATCATCAGGTCGATGTCCTTGCGCAGCTCTGCCAGGCTTTCCTGGCGGCCCGCCGAGATTTCCTCGAGGATGCGCAGCATCTGCACGTCGATCGAGCGCAGCCGCATCCGGCTTTCGGCGTCGATGCCGCCCTGTTCGCCCTGGGCGCGCAGGATTTCGGTCAGCGCCTCCTGCCCCACCGCAACCCGGTCCAGCGCCGCGGTGATGGTGCCGGTCTGCTCCTGGCGCTGGTTCATCTCCTGGATGGTCTCCACCAGCGCGCCAAGTTTCTGGTCCACCGCCGCGCGGCCTTCGGAGGTTTCGGCGAACATCATCTGCAGCGCGTCCATCTGCTCCGCCATGTTGTCGAGCACCTGCGAGACCACACCGCTGTCGCCGGCGCCGTCCTCGCCGGAGGAGAAGCTGACGCGGGTGATCGAGGACAGCCATTCCTCCAGCTCGCGGTAGAACCGGTTCTGGCCGTGGCCCGCAAAGAGTTCCAGAAGGCCCACGATCAGCGATCCGGCCAGGCCCAGCAGCGAGGAGGCAAAGGCCACGCCCATGCCGCCCAGCTGCGCCTCAAGGCCCGTCATCAGGCGGTTGAAGACGGAAAGCCCCTCCTCGCCCTCCTGCGGTGCCAGGCTGCGGATGGTGTCGACCACCGCGGGAACGGTGGTGGCCAGGCCATAGAAGGTCCCCAGAAGACCCAGGAAGATCAGCAGGTTGACGATGTACCTCGTGATCTCCCGGTCTTCGTCGATGCGGCTGGCGACCGAGTCCAGGATGGAGCGGGTCGAGGCCGAGCCCAGCTGCATCCGCGCGCTGCGCGATCCCAGGAGCGAGGCCAGCGGCGCCAGCATCGAGGGCGGGCGGCGATGCTCCTGGTTGTCGCCCCCGGCAAAACGCTCGATCCAGCGCACCGAGCCAATGAGCTGCACCACCTGCCAGAAACAGGCCAGCACGCCGATCACGAACACCAGGACGATAAAGCCGTTGAGCCAGGGGTTGGCCTCAAACACCGGCAGCACCCGCGGCAGGGCGACAAAGGCGCCAAAGCCCGAGAGCCCAAGCGCGATCAGCATCATGATGATCTGCCGCACCGGCTGGGAGAACTGCGGCCGGGTTTTGCGGTCTGGCTGCGCCATACGTCTTGGCTCCTGACACTTTTGACTGCTCTTATTGCGTTCGCAGCCTATAAGCAAAGTGTCAGAAGCGCCAAGGCTTTATGCGGTGATTTCCCGCACCCGGCCGGCCAGCCAGTCGAGATCGCTGTCATGCAGGCCGATCTCGGCCAGATGTTCGGCGGTGTTATAGAGGTATTCGGTGTTCGGCCCGCGCCCGCCCACCGCATGGGCGATCATCTGCGCCTGCTCCTCCAGGCTGAGGCCGCCGCAATACTGCACGTGGTGCGGGTCGATCACGTAGGTGACGGCGGTCACCATCGTGCCATCGGCCAGTTCCACCTCCAGGTCGCGCTCCAGGTAGGCCGAGGAGATCAGCTCGCGTTCGCGCAGCTCGGTCAGGGTCTGCTCCTCGTGGCCGGTCTCCACCGACAGCGCCAGCCCCTTGCAGTGGGCGCCTTCGACCGCATCCAGCGCCAGCACAAGGCCGGGGTGGTCCTCGGTGCCGCGGTGGTGGATCGAGGTCATGCAGAAAGAACGCGCATAGCCATGCAGCACCGCTACCTCGCGCCGCGCCACCGGGAAACCGGGGTTCCAAAGAAGCGATCCGTATCCGAATACCCACATGGTCATGTCGTCTGGCCCTTTCTGCTGCCCCCCTATAAACAGCAATCCTGTTGCGGACAAAAGAGGCTATCCGATGCGCCTGGCAAAACTGCTGATCGCCATTGCGGCGGTGTGGAGCCTGTACTGGGCGGCGGCGGCCTGGGGGCTGCGCACAGGGATCGCAACCTGGTTCGCGGAGCAGGAGCGGCGGGGCTGGCAAGCCGAGTTTTCAGGACTGGAAACGAGCGGCTATCCCCATCGGCACCTGACCCGCATCCAGCACCCGGCGCTCGCCGACCCGGGCACCGGCACCGCCTGGCGGGCGGACTGGCTGGCGCTGGAAAACCCCGCCGCATGGCCTGGGCAGCTCGCCCTGAGTTTCCCCGCCTCGGCGCAGCAGCTGTCCTATTTCGACCGGACCGCGGTGATCACCGCGCAGGGGTTGCAGGCCAGCCTGAACCTGGCGCCGGGCGTGGCGCTGGAGCTGGAGGACATGGCGCTGGTCTCTGCCCCATGGCAGATCGAGCGCAGCGGCGAAACGGTGCTGAGCGGCGCGGCGCTGGACCTGCGCATGGTGCAAACGGACAGGCCCGAGAGCTACCGGATCACCGCCGAAGCCCGGGAGTTTGCGCCGCGTGCGGCCTGGCGCCGCCTGCTGGCGGCCAGTTCTGCCCTGCCGGAGCGTTTCGATACGCTGGCGCTGGAGATGACAGTTGCCTTTGACAAGCCCTGGGACCGGTCGGCGCTGGAGCAGCAGCGGCCGCAACCGCGGCGGATCGATCTGAAGCTGGCCGACGCCCGCTGGGGCGACCTGCGGCTCAAGGCAGCGGGCGCGCTGACGGTGGACGAGACCGGCCTGCCGGAGGGCGAGATTGCCCTGCAGGCAGAGAACTGGCGCGGGCTGGTGCTGATGGCTGAACGCACCGGCGCGCTGCCGCCCTCCTTGCGCGGCACGGTGGAGCGGGTGCTTGGCCTGCTGGCGGAGGCCAGCGGCAACCCGCATGATCTCGATATCGCACTGGGGTTTGCGGACGGCTATGTCACGCTCGGCCCCCTGCCCCTGGGACACGCCCCGCGGCTGATCATCCGCTGACAAAGGCATCGCCTGTCAAGGGCCGCACAGCAGCCCTTCGCGCGCGCAGCGCGCCCGGCCCAAGGCTGTAATGTGCCCTTGGGCACTTTCAGGCGCGGGAGCCTCGGGCTTGCGGCGGCCTGCATGCAGCCTGCCTCCCGCTGTGCAGTATGGGGTTATGCGAGGCTCTGCCTCGCGCTCCGGGATATTTTCAGCCAGATGAACAGGGGATCCTTGCCGCCCCCGGGCGGCGCGGAAAACAGTACAGGCGCGGCCGGGAGCAGCAGGTTTCTAGCGGCAATAGGTACCGCCGCGGTGGCGGGCAACATCCAGGTGGAAGTGGTCGCGGTGATAACGGTCCGCCTCGGGGCCCAGCACGGTACCGAACGGGCCGCAGGCGGCGCGCCAGATCTTTTTCAGCTTCTTGCGGGTCTTGCGCTTCTGCCAGCCCTGCAGAACGGTGATGGTCTCACCGCTTTCCAGGGTGAAGCCGGAAATATCGATCGCCCGGGCCCTTCCGTGCTCCGAAATCTTGGCCCCGGGGCGGTTGTTGCGGGTGCGGCAGGCGTAATGGGCGGCAACGCGCAGGCCGACCACCTTGTTGCGGCGCCCGAAGGCGGTTTCCACCTCGCGGTTGATCCAGGTCTTCAGCGCCCGCGCGGTGTTGCAGGTCATCAGCGAAGTCTGGCTGAGCCGCACCCCGGCGATTTCACGCACCATGACCGCATCCTTGGCGCCACAGCCGGGCAAGGCGCCTGCAACATCGCCGGCCGGCTCGCCCTTGATGTCCTTGTCGCCGCAAACCGCGCCCTTGAGGCGTTTCTTGCGGCCGAACAGCACCTCCGTTGCTTGGTTGCCAGCACCGGCCTGCGGCAGCGGCACGGGCGGCAGGGGTGCTGCCGGGGCACTGAGAGCGGCCATATCCAGAAGCTTGAGCGCTTTTGACGGCGGGTCCTGGGCCAAGGCCGGCGCCGCCGCCAAGACCAAAGCCGCAAGGACGGCACCGGCCCGGATCATTTTTTCTGCCCTCGGCCAAAGTCCGGCGCGTCGGTGTCCTGCCCCGCCTCGATAATACCGCGGCGGATGGCGCGGGTGCGGGTGAAGTAGTCGTGCAAATGCTCCCCGTCGCCGGTGCGGATGGCACGTTGCAGGGCAAAAAGCTCCTCGGTGAAACGGCCCAGGATCTCCAGCGTGGCGTCCTTGTTGGTCAGGAACACGTCGCGCCACATGGTGGGGTCCGAGGCGGCGATGCGGGTGAAGTCGCGGAAACCGGCGGCGGAGTATTTGATCACCTCACTGTCGGTCACCCGGCGCAGGTCGTCGGCCACGCCCACCATCGTGTAGGCAATCAGGTGCGGCGTGTGCGAGGTGACGGCCAGCACCAGGTCGTGGTGATCGGCGTCCATCACGTCGACATTTGCGCCCATGCCTTCCCACAGCTTGCGCAAGCGGTCCACGGCCTCCGGGTCGGTGCCTTCAACCGGCACCAGCAGCGACCAGCGGTTGTCGAACAGTTCGGCAAAGCCGGATTCGGGGCCGGAATGCTCCGTGCCGGCCAGTGGGTGGGCGGGCACGAAATGCACGCCCTCGGGGATGTGCGGCTGCACCGCCTCGATCACATGGCGTTTGACCGAGCCCACGTCGGAGACGGTGGCGCCGGGCTTCAAGACCGGTGCGATGTCTTCCATCACCGGGCCCATGGCGCCGACTGGCACGCAGAGCACCACCAGATCGGCGTCCTGAACCGCCTCGCGCGCGCTGTCGCAGACGCGGTCGCACAGTCCAATGCGGTGGGCGGTTTCGCGGGTTTCCGCGCTGCGGGCATAGCCGGTGACTTCCCCCGCGAGGCCTGCCCGTTTCATCGCCCAGAACATCGAGGACGCGATCAGGCCAAGCCCGATCAGCGCAACGCGCCCGTAAACCTGATTGCTCATGCCTGCCCCTCTTTAAATGCTTTGACGCCCTGCGCGATGCGGCGGCAGGAGTCCTCGTCGCCGATGGTGATACGCAGCGCGGCGGGCAGGTTGTAGCCCGCCACCCGGCGCACGATCAGGCCCTGTGCTTGCAGGTAGAGATCACAGGCTTCCGCCTCTGCCTGGCTGGAGAAGCGGGCCAGGATGAAGTTGGTGCTGGACACATCCGAGGGCACTCCGAGTTCCCCCAGAGCATTGGCCAGCCAGGCGCGCCACTTGGCGTTCTCGGACCGGCAATGATCCACATAGTCTGTGTCGCGCACAGAGGCCTCTGCCCCCGCCAGCGCGGTGCTGGAGACATTGAAAGGTCCGCGCACCCGGTTCAGGACATTAATGATCTCGCTGGGGCCGTATCCCCAGCCGATCCGGGCGCCGCCGAGGCCGTAGATCTTGGAGAAGGTGCGGGTCATGAAGGCGTTGCTGCGCGCGCCGATCAGCGCGGCGCCGGCATCGAAATCCTCGACATATTCGGCATAGGCGCCGTCCAGCACCAGCAGCGCGCCATCGGGGAGGCCATCGGCCAGACGCGCGACCTCGCTCTCGCTGATCATGGTGCCGGTGGGGTTGTTGGGGTTGGCGATGAAGACCAGCTTGGTGCGCTCGGTGCAGCCCGCCAGCAGCGCGTCGACGTCGGTGACGCGCTCGCGCTCTTTCACCTCCACCGGGGTTGCCCCGGCGGCCAGCGCGCTGATGCGGTACATGGCAAAGCCGTGCTCGGTATAGAGAACCTCGTCGCCCGGGCCGGCATAGGCCTGGCACAGGAAGGCGATGATCTCGTCGCTGCCGGCACCGCAGATGATCTGCTCCGGCTCCAGCCCGTGCACCTCGCCGATCGCCTGCCGCAGCGCCGCGTGGTCCGAGCTGGGATAGCGGTGCATGCTGGCCGCCGCCTCCTGCATCGCCTGGATGGCGCGCGGGCTGGGGCCAAGCGGGTTCTCGTTCGAGGAGAGCTTCACAACATTGCTCACCCCTTTCACATGGGCAGCCCCGCCCTCGTACAGGGCGATGTCCATGATACCGGGCTGCGGTGTGAGTTGGGTCATAATACGGGCTCCTTAATTCCAACCCGTCATAACGGCCCAAACGCTGGCGGGGAAGCACCAAGATGACGCTTCCCCCATGCTGCCGCCCCCTCCGGCAGCCTGCCCCGGCCGCAGACCCGCGTTAATGCGCGGCCGCAGTCTTGGGCATATTGCGTTTGGCCTCGGCCATGATGATCTTCTGGATCTTCTTGCGCAGCTCCATGTCCTTGCGCATCGCCTCATTGGCCTGTTTCTGCATGGTCGCAGCCGACTGCGAGCCGTCCGAGCTGTTCAGCACCTCGCCCGCATATTTGCTGAGCGATTTGCCGGAGATCTGCTTGGCGATCTCGCCATAGATGGCGTCGCCGTGCAGCTTGATGAAATCCTCGGTGGCCTTGGCGCCGTATTTGGCGATCAGGTCCTTCTTGACCGCGCCTTCCATGGCAGCTGGCGCCAGTTTGGTCTTGAGGAATTTCTCGGCACCGGAGGTGAATCCCGAGGAGAACTTCTCCAGCGCCTTGCCGGCGCCTGCAGACATGATGCCCGCGGTCAGGATCTTGGCGATGCTTTCCTTGATTTCCTTGGTGTTCGGCGGGCGGCCCTTTTCGATCAAGGGTTTGGCCAGGCCGATGGTTTCCTTCAGCGCCTCTGTCACCATGGCCTCGCCGGCCTTGGACTTCAGGAACTTCTCAAAGAAGACCTTGACTGCCTTCTTGGGCATCTCGCGCGACAGCCTGGAGGCCGCAGCCTTGGCCAGGTCATCGGCGAGACCGGCAGAGATCTTGGCCGTCAGCTTGCCGCCCGCGGCCCCGGCAAGGCCCGCAATGAAGCTGTCGATGAAGACTTTCTTGGCAGCGCCGTCCCAGGTGACCTTGTTGCCCGCCAGATGCTCGCCCAGCTGGCCGGCGCTGGATTTCAGCGCCTCGGTGCTGGCGGCGGCAATAGCGTGGGCCTTGGCCGGTGACATGCCCTTGGTCGCGATCAGGCGGGCGGTCATATAGGTTTCGACCACGGCAAAGGACACCTCGCGCACCACCTCCAGCTTCCAGATAATGGCGCCTGCGGTGCTTATGCGCTGGTCGATGAATTTCTGGAAGGCCTTGCCGCCCTTGTTATAGGCCTTGGTCGCCTTGACGTCCTGCTTGTAGACCTTCTTCCAGTCCGGCTTCTTCTTGCTGGTCAGGGTCTTCATCAGGCTCGCCTCGGAGCGCGCGTTCAGGATCGCGGTCCAGGGCGGGTCGGTCTTGTCGTTGACCACGCTGACGGCAAATTCCGTCAGCGCATTCAGAAAGGTCTCGTTGCCCTGGCGGGTGTTTTCCACCTCGTTGCAGAAATCGACCCAGGATTCCGCCTGGCCGTACATCATCTCCGCCTTGGCCAGCAGCTTGCGGCGCAGTTCCTCCTGCCCGGCTTCGAACTCGGCCACGGTGATCAGCTTGGTCTTGCCGTTCTCGACAACCTCGACCCGTTCGATCTTGGCGTCGGCCGACACCTGGGCGGCCAGTTTAGGCAGGCCCGCGTTCCAGGTCCGCATGCCGGGATCGACAATGCCGTCAGGCTTGCGGAAACCCAGTTTCTTCTTCTGGAAATCCCGGATCGTCTTGATCAGCCCGGCATCGCATTTGGTGCTGATCTCGACGGAATAGCCGTTTGCCTTGAGCATCAGGCGGACGAGTTCGACATCCGCGGGGGCGTTCTTGACCGGTTTGAATTTGCTTTCGCCGGTTTTCGGGTCCGGCTTGGTAATCCGTTTCTTGTCGCCAACGGGGGCAGACAGCTTGAGAGCCATGACTTTTGCTCCAACCAATTAACTACTGGTTAAAGCCTGCCACGGCGGTGCCGGTCCGTCGCGGGGGATTTGGAATAGACTTTCCCCCTTTAAATACAGGGGTCCGCTACCTACATATCACAAGCATGTGAGGTGCTTCCCCTGCTTGGGAAGCACCCGTCAGGGCCGGGCCTAGGCCACCAGCGCCTTGAACCGTGCCGTTGCCGGATCCGCATTGTACCGGGCCGCAATCTCCTCCGCCCGCAACGTCAGATCATTGACGCAGCCGATGATGTACTGCGCGGTCTGCTCTTCCATCAGGTAGGAGAAGTTGAGCCGCACCCAGCCGGGTTTCTTCATCTCCTGCCCTGCCTGCAGGTCGGCGAACAGGGTTTCCGACTCCGGCTCGCTGATGCCCAGCAGCCGGTGCGCATAGGGGCCGGCGCAGGCGCAGCCGCCGCGGGCCTGGATGCCGTAGACGTCGCTCAGCATGCGGGTGAACAGCTGCTGATGCACCGGCTTGCCTGCCTCGTCTGTCACCAGGAAGGAGAAGATCGGCAGCCGGTGCGCCTCGCGGTGGCCGAGGATGCGCAGCCGCGGATTGGCGGACCAGCCGTCCCAGGCCATCTGCGCGAACTGCGCTTCGCGCGCCTCGATCTGCTCCTGGCCCACGGCCTCCTTGACCAGAAACGCCAGGGCTGCGCGGATGTCGCCGATCACATTCGGGGTCCCGGCCTCCTCGCGGGACGCCAGGTCCCGGCTGTATTCATGCCGCCAAGGGGAAACAAAGCTGACCGTTCCCCCTCCCGGCCAGGAGGGGCAGCGGCGGCGCACCGCGGCTGCGTTGACGATCAGCACGCCCGAGGCGCCGGGGCCGCCCGGGAACTTGTGCGGCGAGATCACCACGGCGTCCTTGCGCGCCGCGCCGCCCTCACCCATGTCGACCGGCAGATAGGGGCCGCCGCCGGCATAGTCCCAGACCGCCAGCGCGCCGTGCGCGTGCAGCAGGCGGCTGATCGGATCAGGATCGGTCACGATGCCGGTCACGTTGGAGGCAGCGGAGAAGCTGCCGATTTTCAGATCGCTGCCCGCGTGCTGCTTCAGCGCCAGCTCCAGCACTGCCAGATCCGGTCCGCCCTCCTCCGCCTCGGGGATCTCAACGACCTCGGCCTTGCTCTCCCGCCAGGGCAGGATGTTGGAGTGGTGCTCATAGGGGCCGATGAAAACAACCGGGCGGATGGCCTCATTCACGCCGAACAGGCTGACCAGCCGGTTGAGGCCCGCAGTTGCACCCGAGCCTGTGAAGATCACCGCATCCTCCGCGGTGGCGCCAGTGATGCGGGCAATCTCGCTGCGCGCCTCCCGGCGCAGGCGGGTCATCTGGGTGCCGCAGTAGGACGCCTCAGTATGGGAGTTGGCGTAGAAGGGCAGCACCTGGGCGGCCACGAAATCCTCCACCTGGCGCAGCGCCCGGCCGGAGGCAACGTAATCCGCATAGACCAGCGGCACCTCGCCATCGAGGCCGGGGATCATCACTCCGTCGCCGATCACGCTGCGGCCAAGGGTTCCGTCCTGTGCGGCCTGCCGGACCGTTTCTTTGAATGCTGCCAGGGTCATGTCGCGCCTCCGAAATATGTTGGGGCATCATGAACGGTAATCGGCGAGATAACTTTATCAATTACTGAGTGGATTGCACATTTTTTGTGTCATATGATCCATCAATGAGCAAACTACCCGATCAAATTGACCGCGCCATCCTGCGGGCGCTGCAACAGGATGCCAGCCTGTCCCAGCGGGAGCTGGCAGACAAGGTAGGCCTGTCGCAAAACGCCTGCTGGCGGCGGCTGAAGGCGCTGAACGAGAGTGGGCTGCTGAAAGGCTCCACCGCGCGGCTGGACCGCAAGCAGCTGGGGCTGGATCTGGTGGTTTTTGTGCTGCTGCGCACCCGGCACCACTCAGCCGACTGGCTGCAGAAATTCCGCCGTCATGTGCTGACCATCCCCGAGGTGGTGGATTTCCACCGCATCGGCGGCGACTACGATTATCAACTGAAGGTGGTGACGCAGGACATGGCCAGCTACGACAAGGTCTATCAGCGGCTGATCTCAGGCGTCGAGCTGGACAGCGTGACCTCCTATTTCGCGATGGAAGCCATCGCCGAAGGCCGCCCGCTGCCGCTTTAGAAAAGGATGGAGCGGGGACTCTGCCCCCAGCCCTGCGGGCTTCCCCCGGGATACTTCCGGCCAGAAGAAGGCCCTTTTGGTCAGTGACCGAAGGCGCTGTTCTTCATCCATTTCGGGCGTTTGCCGTCCGGCCCCATGCGCATGTGCAGGCAAGCGGTGCCAAGGCGCTGGAAATACAGGATATCGACCGGGTACCAGCCGGCGGAGGGCACCTCGACCTGGGTCATTATGGTACTGTCGCAGGACTGGCGGCCGTCGAATTCGCCCACGATCTGACCGCCGATATTGGCACGCAGCCCGTCATTGGTCAGGAAATCGATATTGTGGACGCCGGGCTGGTCGAATTTCACATATCCGGTGATCCGTGCCACGACATGCATCGGACGCTTGGAGGTCAGCGTGTTCTGCCCCTCTTCGGTGTCGCGGTTGTCCAGACCGGCAATGGGGCGGCCCCGCTCGCTGCCGACCTTCAGCGCCGAGGAAGCTTCTGCCAGTGTTTTCACGTCCTGCGGGTAGGCGTAGACCACCGCGAGGCCGGGTTTGACGCCGGAGGGCTGCGGGTTTGCAGGTGTGAGTTTCATCGGCGCGGCACCTGCCGCTGCTGCCAGAACAGTGAACGCGGCCACGGCCGCTGCCTTCATCATGATCTTCATTGGTCACTCCCTGTCGTTTTAGAGACAGGATAGTGAGAATATGGCCGCCGGACCACAGCTTTCGTCACTGCCGCTCCGGCAAGGCGTCAGCGCCAAAGAAAAAGGGCTGCCCCAAAGGACAGCCCTTCCGCCAGATGCCCCAAGGGCAGCAGGCTTAGTTCTTGGCGTAGAATTCGACGACCAGGTTCGGTTCCATCACAACCGGGTACGGCACGTCGCCCAGAGCGGGGGTGCGCACGAAGGTTGCGGTCATCTTGGAGTGGTCGGCTTCGATGTAATCCGGCACGTCGCGCTCAGCCAGCTGGGTGGCTTCCAGAAGCGCAACCATCTGCTTGGACTTGTCGCGGACCTCGATCACGTCACCCTCTTTCACACGGTAGGAGGGGATGTTCACGCGCTTGCCGTTTACGGTCACGTGGCCGTGGTTCACGAACTGGCGGGCTGCAAAGACGGTTGCCACGAACTTGGCGCGGTAGACGACGGCGTCCAGGCGGCGCTCCAGCAGGCCGATCAGGTTTTCACCGGTGTCGCCCTTCACACGCTCGGCTTCGCCGTAGATGCGGCGGAACTGCTTTTCGGTCAGGTCGCCGTAGTAGCCTTTCAGCTTCTGCTTGGCGCGCAGCTGGATGCCGAAGTCGGACAGCTTGCCCTTGCGGCGCTGGCCGTGCTGGCCCGGGCCGTAGTCGCGGCGGTTGACCGGGGACTTCGGGCGGCCCCAGATGTTTTCGCCCATGCGGCGGTCGATTTTGTACTTGGCAGACGTGCGTTTGGTCACGGCTGATCTCCTTCGTATATGGTTTCGAAGGGCGTTGTCCTCTTGAGGTCTCCCCCATGACAGGCATCCCCTTGCGGGGGCCACCAACACCAATGAAGCCGCGCTTATATAGGGGGATGGGGCAGAGTCAACATGGCTGTGGCGTGTTTGAGGCGAAAATCTGCACGCGCGGCCAAGGCCAAGCCGCCAGATAGCGCCTTGGCCCGGCTGCGTAAAGGCTCAGGCGGCCTCGTGGCCGAGAATCGCCGCCTCGGAGGCGCTGAGATTGCGGCGGGCATAGGCGCCGTAGGACAGCGGGTTGCGGTCCAGCTCCGGCTGCAGGCGGAACAGGCGCGCCCGGTCGGAGTCACTCAGCGTGGTGAGCGAGGCGTTGGAGGGATGAAAGCTTTCGGTCTCCACCCCGTTGGCCCAGAGCACCTGATGATTGGCCAGCATCAGGTGGATATAGGTAACTTCGCGTACCGAGGCATCGGGCAGGATCGTGCTGCCGTTGACCAGATCGCTGGCGGCGACCAGAACCTCGGGCGTGTTGAACAGGTCCCGCACCCGGCCGCCGCGCAGCAGCATCCGGTGATCGGGGGAGACCAGCAGCTCCCGTTCCGGGCGGTCGATGCCCAGGGCGCCCGCATGAATGCGGACCGGGCGCAGCCGCGGCATCACGTACAACCGCGCACCGCTGATCCGGCGCGACCCGATCCACAGGATCTCCTGGGCGCCGTTGTCGCGGGTCTGGACCTTTTCGCCTTCGCGCAGCTGCTCGACCCGCTTGGGGCCGCTAGGGGTGGCAATCAGCGTTCCAGGGGTAAAGCAGATCACCCCGGATTCGCCCTGGGGCCGCTGCCCGCAGGCGCTGCCCAGCGCATGGTGCACCACCCAGAGGTCGGTACCGCGCGGCGGCAGCTCATCCACGAACATCAAGAGCGGGCGCTGGCCCGGCCCGACTTCGATCAGGGTGACGGTGAAACTCTGCACGCCGTTGGTCACGACAAAGCTGCTGTCCATCAGCGGCTCGTCGACCTCGACCGCATCGACATCGGTCCGGTTCTGCACCGCAGCCCCAACCAGCCTGCGCACCGAGCGTGCCGCCCGGCGGCGCAATTCTGCCTCGCCGTCTGCCATATCCAGCCGCAACAGCCCTGCCGGCCCGTCCACCCGCACAGCATCGCCGTGCCAGGACCAAGCCGCCCCCACATTCAGAGCGTCAACCGGTGCGGCCATAAGGCCGTCGATTTCGGTTTGCGACCAGGAAACGACAAACGTGCCACGAAAGCCCGTTTTCATCTGCCTGTATGCCTGCTTCAGTTCATTATTATTAACGATAAGTTAACAAAGCCTCCTGAAACCGGAAACAACAGAGCCGTTAAAATGCTTGTGAGCGTGCCCTTTACGCACCAATCTTCATGCGGTTGCAGCTGCCCTGGCGTCACTCAATCAACAGGTGGCGCAACCGGAGATTGTTCACGAAGGCAGAACAAACCCTTGCCTCAGATCATCGGGCTGTAGCTGGCCCGCAAGGCATCGGCAGCCTGGCGCACCACATCGGCCACCTGCGTCAGCTGCCGCGCCAGCGGGTTGCTGCGGCGCCAGATCATTCCGATGGTGCGCGCGGGCTGCGGGTCGCGGAAGCGCGCCACCGAGACCACCGCCGAGCGGGTTTCAACCGGGACCGCCATCTCGGGAATAAGTGTCACGCCGATGCCCGCGCTGACCATCTGAACCAGGGTCGACAGGGAGCTTCCGTCCAGCAGCTCGCGCGGGGCTGCCGACTGCATGTTGCAGAACGACAGCGCCTGATCGCGGAAGCAGTGCCCCTCCTCCAGCAGCAGGAGCCGCATTTCGCGCAACCCCTCCGGCCCCGGCACCGGCTTGCCGCTGTCCTCGCCCGGGCGCACCAGCACGAAGTCCTCGGAAAACAGCGGCACTTCCTCAAACGCCGGCTCCGAGACCGGCAGCGCCACGATGGCGGTGTCCAGACGCCCCTCCCCCAGTTCCTTCAGCAGTTTGGGGGTCACGGTTTCACGCACCCGAATGTCGGCCTCCGGATACTGCCGGGTCAGCGTGCCGACAATCGAGGGCAGCAGATAGGGCGCGATGGTGGGAATCACCCCGATCCGCAGCCGTCCGGCCAGCCCCTCGCGCGAGGCGCGGGCCAGCTCGCCCAGCTCATCCACCGAACGCAGGATGCCGCGCACCCTTAGGGCGAGATCCTCGCCAAAGCTGGTCAAGCGCACCTGGCGCGCCCCGCGCTCCACCAGCTGCACCCCCAGCGCTTCCTCCAATTCCTTGATCTGAACCGACAAAGCCGGCTGAGACACCGCGCAGGTCTCTGCCGCGCGGCCAAAATGGCGGTGCTGGGCCAGCGCCTCGAAATAGCGCATCTGGCGGAGGGTCACGTTTATCATAGGTTTTGATTATCACTGCGATGAATAAATGCAACTTAATCCAATGGATTTCCTCTGCTAGCCTCATTTCACGAAGACAGGGAGAACCGGCAGCAGCTTTGCCGCGCTTGCATTCTCGAGGCGGGGTCAGGGCTGCGCTCAAGCGATGAGCTGCCGCACAGGCCGCGGGGCGCTTCTGTCACGTAGCACGATAATAACTGCAGCCACGATCGGAGACAAAAATGGACGGAAATACCCCCCAAGGAAAATGCCCGGTGTTTCATGGCGCTGCCGCATCCGGCGGCACCACCAACAAGCATTGGTGGCCGAATCTGCTCAATCTGAAGGTCCTGCACCAGCATTCCCCCAAGTCGAACCCGATGGGGGCTGATTTCAACTATGCCGAAGAGTTCAAGAAGCTGGACCTGAAGGCGGTGAAGCAGGATCTCTACGCCCTGATGACCGACAGCCAGGACTGGTGGCCTGCGGACTATGGCCATTACGGGCCGCTGTTCATCCGCATGGCCTGGCACAGTGCCGGCACCTACCGCACGGCGGACGGCCGCGGCGGCGGCGGCACCGGCAACCAGCGCTTTGCGCCGCTGAACAGCTGGCCGGACAACGGCAACCTCGACAAGGCGCGCCGCCTCTTGTGGCCGATCAAGCAGAAATACGGCAACCGGATCTCCTGGGGGGATCTGATGATCCTGGCGGGCAACTGCGCCATTGAATCGATGGGCGGCCCGGTGTTCGGCTTTGGCGGCGGCCGCGAAGACGTGTGGGAACCGGAGGAAGACGTCTATTGGGGCTCGGAGACCGAGTGGCTGGCCACCAGCGACCAGCCCAACAGCCGCTATTCCGGCGAGCGCGACCTGGCCAACCCGCTGGCAGCGGTGCAGATGGGGCTGATCTACGTGAACCCGGAAGGCCCGGACGGCAACCCGGACCCGGTCGCCTCGGGCAAGGATGTGCGCGAGACCTTCACCCGCATGGGCATGAATGACGAGGAAACCGTGGCGCTGGTCGCGGGCGGCCATACTTTCGGCAAAGCGCACGGCGCAGGCGACCCCGAGCTGGTCAGCGCTGAACCTGAAGCCGCGGAAATCGAGCATATGGGGTTTGGCTGGCTGAATTCGCACGGCACCGGGAACGCCGCCGACACCACCACCTCCGGCATCGAGGGCGCCTGGAAACCCAACCCGACCAATTGGGACATGGGTTACTTCGACGTGCTGTTCGGCTATGAGTGGAAACTGGTCAAAAGCCCGGCCGGTGCAAACCAGTGGCAGGCGCAGGACGTGAAGCCCGAGCATATGGTCGTGGACGCCCATGATCCCGGCAAGACGCACGCGCCGATGATGACCACCGCCGACATGTCGATGCGGATGGATCCGGACTACGAGAAGATCTCGCGCGATTTCCACGCCAACCCGGAGAAATTCGCCGACGCCTTTGCCCGCGCCTGGTTCAAGCTGTGCCACCGCGACATGGGCCCCAAGTCGCGCTATCTGGGCGATGAGGTCCCGGCCGAGGACCTGATCTGGCAGGACCCGGTGCCTGCTGTAGACCACGCGCTGGTCGATGCCAACGACGCCGCCGGCCTCAAGGCCAAGGTGCTGGCCTCCGGGCTTTCGGTGCCGGAGCTGGTCTCCACCGCCTGGGCTTCGGCCTCGACCTTCCGCGGCTCAGACATGCGCGGCGGCGCCAACGGTGCACGCATCCGCCTGGCGCCGCAGAAGGACTGGGAGGTGAATGAGCCCGAGAAGCTGGCAAAGGTGCTGAAGGTTCTGGAGGGCATCCAGAGCGATTTCAACAGCAGCGCATCCGGCGGCAAGAAGATCTCGATGGCCGATCTGATCGTGCTGGCAGGCGGCGCCGCGGTGGAAGAGGCTGCGAAGGCAGCAGGCCACCCGGTTGAGGTGCCCTTCACCCCGGGCCGCACCGATGCCAGCCAGGAGCAGACCGACGTCGAAGGCTTTGCCGTGCTGGAGCCGGAAGCCGATGGCTTCCGCAACTACCAGAAGGCGGACTACAGCATTCCGGCCGAGAAGATGCTGGTGGACCGGGCACAGCTCTTGACCCTCAGCGCGCCGGAAATGACGGCGCTGATCGGCGGTCTGCGGGTGCTGGGCGCCAACCACGGCGGCTCTGCGCACGGGGTGTTCACGGATCGGGCTGGCACGCTCAGCACTGATTTCTTCACCAACATCCTGGACATGGGCGTGCAGTGGCAACCGGCCGGCGACGGCACCTATGAGGGCCGCGACCGTGCCAGCGGCGAGGTGAAATGGACCGGCACCCGCGCCGATCTGGTGTTCGGCTCCAACTCGCAGCTGCGGGCGCTGGCCGAGGTCTATGCGCAGGACGACTCCAAGGAAGTGTTTGTGCAGGACTTTGTTGCGGCCTGGGTCAAGGTTATGAACGCCGATCGGTTCGATCTGGCGGCGTAATCGCTGCGGAAATTGAGAACAGAGGCGCTCCGGGAAACTGGGGCGCCAGTTTTGCTGCTGAAATGAGCAAAGAGCGAAGGGCAGCGCCTGACCCTGGGTGGGTGCGAAAGCGCCCTCCCGTGGGGAGGGTCGGGCGCTGCCCGGCCTGCGGCCGGGCGGAACGGTAGTTACTCAAGCGCAGCTGCCCCCTGCCCCAGCTCAATCACCCTTGTGCCGGAGGTGTAATCCGACTCGATGATCAGGATCGCGAGCAGCCCGATCAGCGCCAGCGGCGGCAGCAGGATCGCATAGATCAGCGCCAGCCGCTCCCAGGCCATATGCATGAAGACGGCAATGATCAGTCCTGCCTTCAGCACCATGAAGATCAGGATCAGGCTCCAGCGCAGCAGCCCCTGCAGCTGCGCGTAATCCACCCAGTAGGAGCCGGCACTGAGGATGAACAGCAAAACCCAGACCACGAAATAGAGCTTGATCGGATGCTGCTGCCCCTCTTCATGTGCCATGCCGGTCGTATCCATTGCTTGCGGTGAATCTGTCATGGCGGCCCCCTACCACAGATAGAAGAATGCAAAGATGAAGACCCAGACCAGGTCGACGAAGTGCCAGTAAAGCCCCATGATCTCGACCGCCTCGTAATCGCCGTTGCCCGCCGACATCCAGCTGCGCTGGTCCCTATCGAATTCTCCTCGCCAGACCTTGAGGGCGACGATGATCAGGAAGATCACCCCGATGGTCACATGGGTGCCGTGAAAGCCGGTGATCATGAAGAAGCTGGCGCCGAACTGCTCAGCCCCCCAGGGGTTGCCCCAGGGGCGCACGCCTTCGGAAATCAGCTTGGTCCACTCAAACGCCTGCATGCCCACAAATGTGGCGCCCAGCGCGGCGGTGGCCAGCATCAGCAGGGCGGTCGCCTTGCGCGCCTTGCGGTAGGCGCAGTTCACCGCCATCGCCATGGTGCCGGAGGAGGAGATCAGCACAAAGGTCATGATGGCAATCAGGATCAGCGGCAGGTCCTGGCCGCCGATATGCAGGGCAAAGACCTCACTGGCGTTGGGCCATTCCACGGTGGTGGAGCTGCGGGCGGTCAGATAGGCGACGAGGAAGCAGGCAAAGATGAAGGTGTCGCTGAGCAGCAGGATCCACATCATCGCCTTGCCCCAGGAGACCTTCTTGAACACCCGCTGGTCCGAGCCCCAGTCGGCGGCAAAGCCGCTGTGCCCCTGTTGCAGCAATGTCTGGTCCTGGCCTTGAAGCGGATGTTCCATCAGTCTCCCTCCTCAACTTACGGCCGCGCGGCACAGCGCCAGAAAGGCGTTGCCCCAGCCCTGCAGCAGCGCAAACAGCATCAGCCAGAACGCCAGCAGCGCGTGCCAGTACAGCGCGCAGAGCCGCACCCCTGGCAGCAGCGCCTTGACGTCCCCTGCCCCGGCGTGGCGCAGGCAGACCGCCGCCAGCGCGATGATGCCGCCCAGCACATGCAGCCCGTGCAGGCCGGTAATCAGGTAGAAAAAGCTCGCCGCCGGGGTGCCGTCCAGCGGATAGCCATCCGCGGTCAGCGCAATCCACACCTGCGCCTGTCCCGCCAGAAAGGCGAGCGTGGCAATGCTGGCGGCGATCAGGCTGGCGCGCAGCCAGCGCGTGGTGCCCGCCCGTGCCGAAATCACCACGAACTGCAGAAAGAAACTGGCCAGCAGCAGCAGCCCGGTGTTCAGCCAGACCCGCCCGGGCAGCGGCACCAGTTCCCACGGGGTTTCCTCGATCTGCATGACAAAGGCGCTGCCCAGCATGGCAAACAGCCCGCCGACCACCGCCAGGAAAACCGCGATGAAGATAAACCCCGGCGCGCGTCCGGGACCATGCCCCGCCAGGGGGGCAATGCCGGTCTCCAGCCAGGGTTTGGAGGCCAGGTGCTGCTGCGACAGCCACAGGCCCGCGGCCAGCGCGACCAGCGCCAGGAAGGCAAGGATGACCGTCACAGCCGCCTCCCCTCGCCGTCAGGCACCCAGGGATCGTTCTGGGCGACATAGTCCTTGGGGGCGCCGGGCACGCTGTAGTCATAGGCCCAGCGGTAGACATTGGGCAGCTCATCCCCCCAGTTGCCATGCCGCGGCGGCGTCTCGGGCGTCTGCCACTCCAGCGAGGTGGCGCGCCATGGATTGCCGCCTGCTTCGCGCCCGTGGCGCAGGCTCCAGAAGATGTTGAACAGGAACAGCACCTGCACCGCGCCGACAATCAGCGCAGAGGACGAGATGAAGGCATTGAGTCCATCCACCGGCGCGGTGAGAAACTCCGGCTCGCCGATCTCGAAATAGCGGCGCGGCACGCCGACGAGGCCGACATAATGCATCGGGAAGAACACCGCATAGGCGCCGATGAAGGTGACCCAGAAGTGGATCTGGCCCATCGCCTCGTTCAGCATCCGCCCGGTCATCTTGGGGTACCAGTGATAGATCGCCCCGAAGATCACCATGATCGGCGCCACCCCCATCACCATGTGGAAATGCGCCACCACGAACATGGTGTCGCTGAGCGGCACATCGACCACCACATTGCCCAGGAACAGCCCGGTCAGCCCGCCGTTCACAAATGTCACGATAAAGCCCAGCGCAAACAGCATCGGCAGGGTCAGGTGAATGTCGCCCTTCCACAGGGTGAGGATCCAGTTATAGACCTTGATCGCGGTCGGGATGGCGATGATCAGCGTGGTGGTGGCAAAGAAGAAGCCGAACCAGGGGTGCATGCCCGAGACATACATGTGATGCGCCCAGACGATGAAGCTCAGCGCGCCGATGATGACGATGGCCCAGACCATCATCCGGTAGCCGAACACATTCTTGCGCGCGTGCACCGCGATAAGGTCGGAAACGATGCCGAAGGCCGGCAGCGCCACGATATAGACCTCGGGGTGGCCGAAGAACCAGAACAGGTGCTGGAAGGCAATCGGGCTGCCGCCGCCATAGCTGAGCTTTTCCCCCAGCTCCACCAGCGCGGGCATGAAGAACGACGTGCCCAGGAGCCGGTCAAACAGCATCATCACGCAGGCCACGAACAGCGCCGGGAAGGCCAGCAGCGCCATCACCGTGGCGGTGAAGATGCCCCAGACCGTCAGCGGCAGCCGCATCATCGTCATGCCGCGGGTGCGGGCCTGCAGCACGGTCACCGCATAGTTCAGCCCGCCCATGGTGAAGCCGATGATGAACAGGATCAGCGAGACCAGCATCAGGATGATGCCGCTTTGCGCGCCGCCCGGCGTACCCGACAGCACCGCTTGCGGCGGGTACAGCGTCCAGCCCGCGCCGGTTGGCCCGCCGGGAACAAAGAAGCTGGCGACCAGCACCAGCACCGCCAGCAGGTAGACCCAGTAGCTGAGCATGTTGACGAAGGGGAACACCATGTCGCGGGCGCCGACCATCAGCGGGATCAGGTAATTGCCGAAGCCGCCCAGGAAGATCGCGGTCAGCAGGTAGATCACCATGATCATCCCGTGCATGGTGACGAACTGGTAATAGGCCTCGGGTGTGATGAAGTCGAAAGTGCCGGGAAAGCCCAGTTGCAGCCGCATCAGCCAGGACATCACCAGGGCCACCAGGCCGATCGCGACGGCGGTGCCGGAATACTGGATGGCGATGTATTTGGCGTCCTGCGAGAAGACATACTTGCCGATCCAGCTGTGCGCATGCGGCGGCATCACATCGGCAACTTCGCGCGGCGGCAGATTGCTGTCCGGGTCTGGCAAGGTGTCGGTCATTACTGGACTCCACTCCATTCAAGGGTTTCCCCCGGCTGAAAGCCGGGCAGCGCCCGACCCTCCCGTCATGCCGGAGGCACGCTTTCAGCATGACGGGAGGGCGCTAACGCACCCACCCAGGGTCAGGCGCTGCCCTCAGCGTTCTGCAAGTCTGGTCTCAACCCCGGTTTCAGTCGCCGCATTGGCGTAGTCTTCAAAGGTCAGCTGCTCCTGCAGCCATTCCTGGTATTCCTCCGCCTCCACCACGGTCACATAGCCGCGCATGAAGGAGTGCGCGGTGCCGCAGTATTCGGCGCAAAGCACCTCGAAATTGCCGGTACGGGTGGGGGTGAACCAGATGTAGGTGACCATGCCGGGCACCATGTCCATCTTGGCGCGGAATTCGGGCACGTAGAAATTGTGCAGAACATCGATCGAGCGCAGCAGCAGCTTCACCGGCTGGTCCACCGGCAGATAGATCTCGCCGCCCTCGACGATGATGTCATCCTTGCCAAAGCGGTCATGCGGGTTGACGCCCAGAGGGTTCTCGCCGCTCACCCATTCCGCATCCGCGGTGCCCAGCACCCCGTCCTCACCCGGCAGCCGGTAGGCCCAGTTCCACTGCTGGCCGAAAACCTCAAGCTCGCTGGCTTCCTCGGGCACTGTGACGAACTGCTTCCACACGAACAGCCCCGGCACCAGCATCGCCGCCACCCCAACGGCGGTCACCGCGGTCAGCCACCATTCCAGGCGCTTGTTTTCCGGATCGAACTCCGCCTTGTGCCCCGGCCGGTGCCGGAATTTCCAGACGCAATAGGCCGTGAACAGCACCACCGCGGCAAACACGGCGCCGGTGATCCAGAAGGTTATGACCAGCGTGTTGTCGATATAGTCCCAATTCGACGCGATCGGCGTCCACCACCACGGACTGTACAGATGGAACGCAACAGATCCCGCCACGATCAGCACAAGCACGACCGCAATCAGCATCCCGCCCCCTTTCCCCGCTGCCCGGGCACTCCCAAGCCCGGCAAGCAGGTTCAATCGGCATGAGAGGGCAGTATATTACGATTTCACAAATTAATCCAGAAACCGGAGGTTTTACGCCTTTGGCGGCAATGACTTTCCATTTCCATGCATTTTCAGCAAAGGCAAAGAGGCACCCGGAAAGGGCGCCCCTGAACCGCCAGTGCGGCAGCTGCGCGGATCATTCCGGCAAGTATTTCTCCGACCAGCTCTCACCAGCGGCACCGCGGGCAATCATCGCATCGGTTTCTTCGGTAGAATACCCGAGCCGCGCCAGGATCGCCCGTGTGTGTTCACCGTATTTCGGGGCTGGTCCCGGGATTGCGATCCGCCCCGCCTGCGGGCGCACCGCGTTGGGCGCCACCAGGTCACACCAGCGGCCCATCGGGTGCCGGTCATGGCGGATCACCCTGAAGGTTGCCTGCGTCAGGTCTATACTGCCTGCGCTCTCCAGCTGCAGCGCCGCGTCGCGGGTCTCATGCAGCGAGGAGAGCGGCACCGCCGTTGCCGAGGTGCCGGCAAAACCCGAGCGCCAATGAGACAGCGGCTGGCGGGCGAAGCGTTGTGACAGCGCCGCGTGCAGCTGGTCTTCCGGCAGCTCTGCCAGGTCCGCCAGTTCAGGCACCCGCGCCAGCGCTGCGCCGCGCTCAGTGGGGGCGGCGAAGAAGAACCAGCAGTCTGAGGCCTGGTAGCAGTGGTAGAACGGTCCCCACCCCAGCGCGGCGCGGCCAGAGGGTTCGTCAAAGTGCGCCCGGCCCTCGTGGTCATACATGAACTGCGCCTGGATCAGGTTGCCGGCCGCAGCAAGAGAGGCGCGTGCCACCCCGCCCTTGCCGGTTTCTTGGAGCCGCAGCAGCGCACCGCCCAGCGCCACACAGGCGCAGAAACCGGTCAGCACGTCGATGGTTCCGAAATGGGCGTGCTCTTCCGGCGTCTCCATCCCGCCGCCAAAGCGCAGCATCACGCCGGTCGCCGCTTGGGCCAGATCGTCATAGCCAAGGTGATCGGATTTCGGGCCCCGCATCGGACCGCCGAACGCATCGAGCTGCACCAGGATCAGGCGCGGGTTGATCTGCGCCAGCCGTTCCGGCGACAGGCCCAGATGGTCGCGCTGCTGGTCGGTGCCGTTCATGGTGATGACATCGGCCTCGGCGATCAGCCGCGCCAGCGCCTCCTGCCCCTCATCACTGCGCAGGTTCAGCAGGATGCTCTCCTTGCCGCGCTGCGCGTGGATGCCGAAGACAACGGTGTTCCAGGGGTCCACCGAAGGGTCCACGGGCTGCACCAGGGTCACCTCTGCGCCGTAGCGTGCCAGGGTCGAGCCGATGGTCGGCCCAGCGATCACATTGGTGAGGTCCAGCACCTTCAGCCCGTCGAGCCAGCCCTTGACCGCCTGGCCTCCGGCGCCGCCGCGTTCCGGCTCCGCCAGCAGCGCCGCCAGGTCCGCTTCAACCGCGCTGGATTTCCGCACCGCCGCCTCGTCACCGGACAGCCAGGCGACATTGCCCATCTGCTGCATGAGCCCGTGCCTGGCGTCCTCGACCTGCAGGATCAGCCCGGACGCCAAGGCGTGCGGGTCGTGCAGCCATTCCCGTGTGAAACGCTGCGCCGTGGCCGGCGCCTTGGCGGCGCCGAACAGCTCCTCCCACTCATGCGAGGGTTTGGTCAGAAAGGCCGCCTTCATCGCCGAAGACACCCGTTCCCGGTCGGAAGGCCCCACCGGATAGTTGCGCATCGACCATTCGGCGGGCCAGTCCTTGGTGTCGAGGTAGGCGGAGAAGTCCGGCAGTTCGTCCGCCAGCTCCTTCAGCCCCAAGGTCTCCAGCACCCGGCGCGGGTGGGTGGCGACCGAGCCGCTCACCACGTAGAAGCCGCGCCCGTCGGCGCAGGTGTAGGTGCGGTAGAACGGGTCGAGGAACTCGGACAATTCCTCGAACTTCAGGTTCATCGGCAGCCCTTCGGCGGCGCGCCGGTCCAGTTCCACCTCGCGCGGGGACTTGTAGCGCTCCGGGTAGTCCTCGATCTGCTCGCAGTTATAGACCAGCCCCTCCAGCAGCGCGGCGG
This sequence comes from Leisingera coralii, assembly GCF_049056525.1. Taxonomy (NCBI): domain Bacteria; kingdom Pseudomonadati; phylum Pseudomonadota; class Alphaproteobacteria; order Rhodobacterales; family Roseobacteraceae; genus Leisingera; species Leisingera coralii. The sequence continues at coordinate 68,645 of NZ_JBHUPT010000029.1, forward strand.
CCAGCGGCACCTCGATATGGTCGCCGCCATTCTGCTCGCGGGCGTTCAGGGCAAACAGCACCGACATGGCGCCGAAGCTGGCGCCATAGGCCGAGGCCAGGGTCAGCGGCGAGAAGGACGGGTTGATGCCCATCAGGCAGCGGTTCAGGCCCATATCGGTGAACTGGCCGGTATAGGCGGCGATCACCGCTTCCCAGGCGGGCAGCTCTGCCAGCTCCGTGTCGGTGGAGGCAAAGCCCGGCATCGACAGATAAACCAGCTGATTGTTGGCAGCGCGCAGCACCTCCGGACCCAGGCCGAGACGGTCCATCACCCCGGGCCGGAAGTTCTCGATCACCACATCGGCGCGTTTGGCAAGCTCTATGGCAGTGGCGCGGCGTTCGCCCGTCTTAAGGTCGAGCTCCAGCGTCTGCTTGCCCCGCGACAGCATGTCAAACGCCGGACCGTCAAAGCCGGTGCCGCCAGGCGGGGTGATGCGGATGACCTCGGCCCCCATGTCGGCCAGCATCATGCCGGTCAGCGGGCCGGCCAGGTAATGGCCGAAGTCGAGAACGCGAATATGGGAAAGGGGGCGCTGCGGCATTTGGGAGGTCTCTGTCTGTTACAGGTCAGTTCTCAGTCCGCCACAGATTATCTTTGCCCGGGCCTTTATCCACTGGCCAAGAACTCATGCACTCCCTAACATTTTCCTATGGAACGCTCGATACGCCCCACCGCCGGCTCACTGAATGCCCTCCTGGTGCTGGAGGTGGCGGTGCGCCATGCCAGCCTGTCCCGCGCGGCGGCTGAACTGGGACTGAGCCAGCCCGCGGTGTCCCGCCATATCACGACCCTGGAGGAGCGGCTGCGCCAGCCGCTGTTTGAGCGCAACAACAACCGGATCACGCCAACGGCCAATGCCACCCGGCTGGCCGACGCGGTGGCGCTGGGGCTGGGCCATGTGGATCAGGCCTGGAGCGAGGTGCTGGCCGCGCCGGAAACCAACGAGGTGACGCTGGCCTGCACCTTCGGCTTTGCCGATCAGTGGCTGATGCCCCGCTATTCTGACCTGCGCGCCCATCTGGATGGCGGCCGGGTGCGGGTTGTGACCACGGATCAGCTGGGGGATATCGACCTCAGCCGGCTGGACGCGGCGGTGGTCTGGGATCCGGCGCGGATGCCGGACCGGCCCTATTTCCCGCTGATCGCGGCAGAGACCTTCCCGATCTGCAGCCCCGCGTTTCTGGAGGCCTATCCGCAGGCGGCGGACAACATCGCGCTAATCCCGCCGGAGCTGTTCTTGCACTTTGACACCGGAAGCTCCGGTTTTCTGACCTGGGAAGGCTGGTTTGAGCGCGCGGGCCTGCCGCCGCCACAATTCGGCACAGCGGCGGCATTCGACGCCTACCCCTTCCTGCTGCAGTCGGTGCGCCGCGGCGAGGGGATCGGGCTGGGCTGGAGCGGCATCGCCGATCACGCGCTGGCCTGCGGCGAGGTGCTGCGGCTGGGGCCTGCGGTCTCGGACCGGCCGTACAGCTATTTCCTGCAGCACCGCGCTCCCGGCGCCAGCGGCGGCGCCCTGGCGCGGATGCTGGACTGGTTCAAGCGCGAGGCGGACACCCTGCAGGACCTGACCGGCCGGAACTGAAAAGGGCCGGAGGGATTTCTCCCCCCGGCCCCTGCACCACCCTGGCAGGTGGCTTAGGTTTTTACTCGGCAGGCGCGCGGTCCGCGGCCTTCTCGCGCTGGCCGTCCCGGAACAGCGCCTTCGCCAGCGAAACGCACATCAGGCCCATGACCATTGTGAAGGGCAGCGCGCCGATGATCATCGCGCTCTTCAGCGCTTCCATCGGGTCGGCCCCGCCATTGGTCTTGCCCGCGAACAGCAGGGTGCCGATGACCGCGGTCAGGATCAGGCCCCAGACGATCTTGTGCTTGTTGCCGATGTTCTGGTCGCCGCCGGACATGATGGTGTTCATCACCAGGATGCCGGAGTCGGCCGAGGTGACCAGGAAGGTCATGATCAGCACCACGCACATGATGGTGATGCCGGACAGCAGGCCGCCGTCGATCATGCTCTGCAGGGTCACGAACAGCTTGGCGGTGTTCGAGGCGCCGATAATTGCACCTTCTGCCGCGCCGTTCAGTTCCAGGTCGATGGCAGTGCCGCCCAGGATGGTCATCCAGGCAAAGCAGACCAGCGCCGGAGCGAACACGCAGCCGATGATGAATTCACGCACCGAGCGGCCGCGGGAAATGCGCGCCAGGAACAGGCCCACGAAGGGCGAGAACGCGATCCACCAGGCCCAGTAGAAGGTGGTCCAGCCTGCCTGCCAGCCGAACTGGCGCTGCGGCTCGCCTGCCGCATAGGCTGCCGACAGAACGTCGTCGGACAGGGCAGCGGCTTCGCCTTCCAGACCGGACTTGAAGCCGTCAAACGAACCCCAGGCGTTGGTGGCACCGCCGCGCAACGCATCGGCATAAGGTGCTGCCTCAGCCGGCAGCGCCGCCGAGAACTCAGCCGCGGTCTGCGGGCCGAAGGCGCCAAAGCTCAGCGAGGTGAAGTGCAGGATGTAGTCCACAAAGGCCGAGGCATAGGTGGTCATGGCGAACATGAAGGAGCCGAAGACCACGAAGGTCAGCAGCAGGATGATCGACAGAACCAGGTTCAGGTTCGACAGATACTTCACACCGCGGCCGACGCCGGACACGGCGGAGATGATCGACAGGCCCATAATCGCAAACAGGCCGGCCAGCAGGCCAACTGTGCCCGGTGCCGGAGCGTCGCCGCTCATGTCCATCATCCATTCCATGCCGGTGACGGCATAGACGCCGTCCACGAACTGCGACACGCCAAAGCCGATGGTGACCGACACGCCCAGAATGGTGGCAACAACACCCAGCACGTCAACGACGTGGCCCAGGAAGCCGTTCATCAGCTTGCCGAACAGCGGCGTCAGCGCGGTGCGGATGGTCAGCGGCATGCCGCGGGTGTAGGCGTAGTAAGCCAGCGACAGGCCGGTCACCACATAGATCGCCCAGGCATGAAAGCCGTAGTGCAGGAACGTGTAGCGGAAGCCCGACTGCAGCGACTCCTCGGTGTTGGGTGCAACGTCCTGCGACAGCACCACCGGGTTGGAGCCCCAGAGGCCCAGCGGCTCGGCGGTGGCAAAGACCATCAGGCCAACGCCCAGACCGGCGCCGAACATCATCGAGAACCAGGAGAAGTCCGAGAACTCCTTCTGCTCGCCCGGCGCTCCCATGATCCGCTTACCGGTTTGCGGCAATGCGGCGACCACAAACAGGAAAAAGGCAAAGAAGCCGACGATGATGATGTAAAAGGCGTTGAAATCCTCCAGGATCCGCCAGTTCAGGCTGCCCAGCACGCCGGTGGCGTTTGCGGGCCAGACCAGGGCCCAGAGAACCAGGGCGACCATGATCCCCTTGCTGAGCAAGGCGATCTCGACGCTGTGCCCCTTATAGAAGCCATCGTCGGAGGTCTTGATCTCCAGATCCGTAAAAGGTTGCTTTATTGACATGCGTTTCCTCCCGTTTCGCACGTGCCGCACCGGGGTGCGGAATATCCGGCGGGTTGCGGTCCCGCCGGGGGTTGGCGTCAGCCCAAGAGGGCTTTGATCCTGTCCAGCGTTGCCACGCTGACCGCGACGCCTTGGTCACGGGCCTTGATCCGCTTGCCGCGGCGCCCGTCGCCCGGCACATGTGCGCCAGGCTGCCCTCGCACTGCTTCCACGATTCCGACCATTCCGGCACGAAATGTGTCATTTGAGGTCGCTGCGGGGTCGATTGCGATAAACATTTGGCCGGTTTTCGGCGGCCCGCCCGCGGTGCCGGAGAACGGCGAGGCGTTGATGCCGAGCGTTGCACCGGTCAGCGCGGCGGCCATGATTTCGGTCAGCAGCGCCACGCCGACGCCCTTGTAGCCGCCCGACGGCGCCATCGAGCCCTTGAGGCCCGCGTCCGGGTCGGTGGTCGGATTGCCGTCGGCATCCAGCGCCCAGCCCAGCGGGATCTCCTTGCCTTCGCGGGCGTGCTTCATCACTTCGCTTTTGGCGATGGTGCTGGCGCTCTGGTCGATCAGCAGTTCCGGCTCGCCATCCTCGCCCGGCACGGCAACCGAAAACGGGTTGGTGCCGACAACCGGCTTGCTGCCGCCAGAGGGCGCGATTGAGGCCGGCGCATTGGTAAAGCCCAAGCCCACCAGCCCGGCGCGCGCCAGCCGGGCGGTGTGGTAGCCGAGCACACCGCAGTTGTAGCTGTTGCGGATCGCCAGAACCGCGATGCCCTGCTCCCGCGCCGCCGGGATCAGCGCCTCAAAGCCTGCGTCGATGGCGGGATGGGCAAAGCCGGTGGCGGCGTCCACCGCGACGACGCCGGGCCGGGGGCGGGTCAGCACCGGCGTGGCATTGCCGTCCACCTTGCCGCACTGCACATGCTCGGCATAGATCGGGATATAGGCGAGGCCGTGGCTGGCCACCCCGTCGGCCTCAGTGGCTGCGGTGGCGACCGCCAGCGGACGGGCGTTGGCCTCGGAGGTGCCTGCCGCCACCAGGGCGCGGAAGGACAGGTCCTCGATTTCGGAGAGGGTCAGGATCTTGGTTTCGGTCATAAAGAAGCCTTTTCAGTCGTTGTCCGACAGCCCGGCGCCAGCGCCCAGCAGGCGCGACTCCTCGGTGGCCGGAGCGTAGGTTTTATGGGCAAAACGGTTGAGCACGGCCCAGGCGGCCTCTTCCGGCTCGGCCCGGGTACAGCTTGGGCTTGCTTTTGCAAGGCTGCCCGCGGCGCGGATGGTCAGCTGAGCCGCCGTTTCCGGCAGAGTGCCTTCGCAATGCAGGCCGATGCCATCGGTGACCGCCTGGAAGCCCTCTCCTTCCACAGTGACGCAAGCACCAAGCTGGCGAGCGGCCATCGCGGCGAAGGGCAGGATCATCGCAGGCCGGGAGACCGGCCCAATTGCTAAGGTTAGCACTTGCAGCCGCCCGGCGCAGTCCGACAGCGCCGCGCCGGTCGCCAGCGGGCACAGCGGCGACTCGGCCTGCCAGTCGCCCTCCAGGCTTTGCGGCACATGGGATTGCAGCTCCGCCGCGTATCCGGCCTCCAGCAGGCCAGCCAGCACCGCGGCACCGTCCAGCCCTTGTGCACACAGCCAGCGGGTGGCCTTTGCAGCTTCCTCGGCCAGCCCCCAATCATAGCCTGCCCCGCGAGCGGCGCGTTTGGCGGTGGCTTCCACTTCGTTCAGCGCATAGCTCATTTGTCTGCCTCCGGGTACACCCACAGGTCCGCATTTGCGGTGGTCAGGTCTTCGGGATAAGGCGCGCCTGCATACATGCAGATCCGCACCCAGCGGTCGGAGCGCGGGTCGAAATGGGTGGCCCCGAAGAACGACAGCTTGGCCCGCAGCATGTCGACCGGCAGCACCCGGTCGCTGATGGTATTGCTGCGGATCTCGCCATAGGGCGCCACCCGGCTCATCTGCGCCCGGCGCACCGTGTGGCGATGTTCGGGATGGCGCAGCAGGAAGGCTGCAATTGGCTCATCTGCTTCCCAGCCAGCCAGCGCCGCATGGGCTGCCGCGGCATCGCGGGCAGGCGCCAGCGGCTGCTCGTAATTGGCGATAGGCTCGTCAAAGCGCTCGCCCATGCGCGGCTCCAGCTTCTCCTCGGAGACATACCAGGCCCGCGCGCAGTTTTCCCGCGCGCTCCAGTCCAGATCCAGCGCCCAGGCAAAGCTGTCCTCGATCAGCTCCCGCACCTGTGCAACCGGCATTGCACCATCGATGATGAAGGCGTCCTTGTTGGCGTCGGCCATGCAGTCAGACAGCCCGTCCACCAGCTCCGCATAAGGCTCCAGGATCAGCGAGGCCGCGAGTTCCTGCCCCTCCAGGCCCAACGCGGTCTCGCTCCAGCGGATCAGCCGGTCCCAGGGATGGCCGTTGAGCAGGTCGTCTGCCGCGACCCAAGCGGTCAGGGCCTCAAGATCTTTGTGAAGGCTGGCCAGCTTCTCGATCTGCGCCGGGTGTTCCGAATGCCAGCGCGCGGCCGACAGTTCGCTCCGCCGCAGCATCCGGCGGAAGCAGGCGGCTTCCTCAGCCGAGGCGGTTTCGACCGAGCGCACCCGGGCAATCGCCTCTTCCCGCGCCATGATCCAGTTGTTGAACAGCACCGGGTGGTTGACAATGTAAGGCGCCATGCCAAGGCCGGTGGAGTTGCCGATGCCTAGCCGCCGCGCGGTTTCCGGCGCCAGCGGCACGGCGTTTTCGCCGCCCTTGGCGCGGGCCATATGCTCCACCAAGTCGCGGACAAAGGCGCGGGTCAGGTAGACGGACAGCATCTCTGCCTGGAACGGCGCGTTGAGTTCGGGGCGGTCTGCGATGGCCTCCCGGTCGGCAGCGCCCAGCTTGCCGGAGCCGTAGACAGCGGTGGTGCGCATCAGGTAGCCGACAGCGTCCACCTGCGCCGGGTCCGGCTGCTGCCCCTGTGACAGCGCATCGACAAAATGCGCCCACAGGCGCACCGAGCGGTTGGCGCGGGAGACAGACAAGGATTTCTCGTCGACCCGGCCCGCCTCCTGATACGGCACGTTCTTCGACAGCCGCTCGATGTCGGCCTCCGTAGGCACCCCGTCAAACAGGGTGAAAGTCGCGTCCCAGGCAGTGGCGATCACCCGGTCCGAACGCATTTCCGGCGGCAGGTCGTGGGCGAAGGCAATCAGCGAATAAGTCCGCGCAGGGCCGGTGGCGGTATAGACCGCCACACCGACACCGTTGCCGTCGATATCGAACTGGGGGCGCGCAAAGCTCCAGTTTTCCCGGGCCATGCGCCGTGTCAGCACCCGCATGAAGCTGAGGCGGCACTGATGCAAGGAGCCAAGACGGCTGAGGCGCATCACCTGAGCCGGATCCCGTCGTGATATCGTTGTCTGCGCGGTTGTTTCCATGACCTATCCCTTTGGGCCAAAGTTTTCGGCAAAGAACCGGTACCAGTTCCCGCCCATGATGCCGCTGACCTCGTCATCGTTCATGCCCGTCGCGCGAAGGCCGTCTTCGATGTTTCCAAAGTCGCGGTTGTCGTTGAACCAGCTGGGCATTGCCGGGAAGCCCGGCGCGGCGGCTGATCCTTCGCCGTAGTCGATTTCCTTGGTCCAGCGGCCGACGCGCATCCACTCGACCACGCTGTCGGGCTGGTCCTGGCAGAGGTCAGTGCCGATGCCGAGATGCTCCACCCCGTATTTCTCGGCGGTGCGTGCAATCATCTCGCAGAAGCTTTGCAGGGTGCAGTTGGACTTGTCCTTCAGGTGGTGCGGATAGACCGAGAAGCCCAGCATGCCGCCATGGCCGGTGACTGCGCGGATGACGTCGTCCTTCTTGTTGCGCAGTGCGGGCGACCACTCATGCGGGTTGGCGTGGGTGATGGCGATCGGGCGGGTGGAAATCTCCGCCGCCTCGATGGTGGAGCGGTCGGCGGAGTGGCTCATGTCGACGACCAGACCCACCCGGTTCATCTCCTTGATCACCTGCTTGCCCATGCGGGTGATCCCCATGTCCTCGGCCTCGTAACACCCCGTGGCCAGCAGCGACTGGTTGTTGTAGGTGAGCTGCATGAAACGGGCGCCCAGAGTGTGCAGGATCTCCACCAGGCCGATGTCGTCCTCCATCGGCGAGGGGTTCTGGAAGCCGAAGAACACCGCGGTGCGGCCGGTTTCGCGGGCCTTATCGATGTCAGAGGCCCACTGCCCCTTCATGATCAGGTCCGGGTACTGCTCGAACCAGCGGTTCCATTTCTCGAAGTTGAGAACCGTCTCCCGGAAGTTCTCGTGATAGGCAATGGTGACATGGATCGCGTCCACGCCGCCCTCGCGCAGCTGGCGGAAGATCTTCTCCGACCAGTTGGCATATTGCAGGCAGTCGATACGGTATCCGGTCATTCAAGCACCTCGATTTTTGCTGGTCAGCGCCCGTCCCAAGTGTTTGCGGGGGCAGGACGGGCGCTGGATCCGGCGTCTCGCCGGAAAAGTTCAGGCCGGGCGGCCAGCGGGCATCAGACCGGCTTGCCAGCGCTGATGTAGGCAGTCTTGACGGTGGTATAGAACTCCGCCGCCGCCTTGCCCTGCTCGCGCGGGCCATAGGAGCTGTCGCCGCGGCCGCCGAAGGGCACGTGGTAGTCGGTGCCTGCGGTCGGCAGGTTGACGGTGACCACACCGGTGCGCGCGTTGCGGCGGAAATGGGTGGCACGGGCCAGCGACTGGGTGACGATGCCCGAGGTCAGGCCGAAGTTGGTGTCGTTCACCACCGCCAGCGCCTCGTCATAGCTGCCGACCTTGATGACGGAGGTCAGCGGCGCAAACATTTCCTCGCGGTTGATGCGCATATCGTTGGTGGTGTTCAGGAACACGCCGGGGGACATGTAGAATCCCTCGTGCGGCATCTCCAGCCGCTGGCCACCGCAGGCCAGTTCAGCGCCTTCGGATGTGCCCAGATCGACATAGGCCAGGTTTTCGTTCAGCTGCTGCTCGCTGACCACCGGCCCCATCTGCACGCCCGCTTCCAGCGCGTGGCCCACTTTCATCGCCTGCGCACCCGCCACCAGTTTTTCAACAAAGGCGTCGTGCACGGCTGCGTGGACCACGAGCCGGGAGGAAGCGGTGCATTTCTGGCCGGTGCCGCCAAAGGCGCCGCCCAGCGCCAGGGTGACCGCCAGATCCAGATCGGCGTCATCCATGACGGCCAGAGCGTTCTTGGAGCCCATCTCCATCTGCACCTTGGTCAGGTTCTGGATCGCGGCGGCGGCGATGCCCTTGCCCACCGGCACCGAGCCGGTGAAGGAAATGGCGTTCACCTTGGGGCTTTCGACCAGGCGCTGGCCGATCGAGCGGCCCGATCCCATGACCAGCGAAAACAGGCCCTTGGGGATGTCCTGGCGCGCGATGATCTCGGTCAGGGCGACGGCCGAGGCCGGAGTGATGTTGGCGGGCTTCCAGACCACGGCATTGCCGTAGCAGAGCGCCGGCGCGATTTTCCAGGACGCGGTTGCGGTCGGGAAGTTCCAGGGGGAGATGATCGCCACCACGCCAACGGCTTCGCGGCGCACGTCCACCTCGATGTCGGGGCGCACGGAGTCGGCGTTCTCGCCGATCTGGCGCAGGCATTCGGCCGCGTAATAGGTGAAGAACTGGCCGGCCCGGTAGACTTCGCCCTTGCCCTCGGCCAGCGGCTTGCCTTCCTCGCGCGACAGCAGCGTGCCCAGTTCCTCGGCGCGGGCCATCAGCTCATTGCCGATGTTCATCAGCACCGCCTGCTTGCGCTCCAGCCCGTAGGCAGCCCATTCGCGCTGCGCCTTCTGCGCCTGGTCCAGGGTGGCCTCCAGCTGATCGGCGCTGGCCTGGGCAAACATGCCAACCAGATCGCTCAGATCCGAAGGGTTGCGGTTTTCGATTTCGCTTTCGCCCGCCAGCCATTCGCCGGCAATCAGGTTCAGTTTGGTCACGGAGAAGCCCCAGATGCTGAAATTCAGGTTTACGGCAGGATGGACTTCGACCCCAGCATCAGTCAAACTCAATAAACTGAACGCAATTTCAACTATTCTGAAGTCATGGCCCTGAAGATCGAAATGCTGCGTGCCTTCTGCACCGTGGCGCAAACGGGGAACCTGTCAGAGGCGGCAAGCCGGCTCGGCCGCACCCAGTCTGCCGTCTCGATGACGCTCAAGCAGATGGAGGACCATCTGGGCAAGAAGCTGTTTGAGGGGGAGCGCAAGAACCAGCTGTCGCCGCTGGGGGAGCAAGTCTTTGAACTGGCCCAGAAACAGGTTCGCCAGTTCGACCATACGGTGCAAAGCATCGAGATGGCGGCCGAGGCGATCCACGGGCTGATCCGCATTGTCTCGGTGCCGTCCGTGGCAGCGCTGGTGTTCCCGGCGGTGCTGGAACACATGACCGCCCGCTACCCAGGCTTGAAGGTCGAACTGCGCGACACAGACACCCAGCAGGTTCTGGACGCATTGGCCGAGGGCAAGGCGGATATCGGCATTGCTTCGGGCTATCACCCGCTGAATGGCGTCAAGGCGGTGCCGTTGTTCGAGGACCGTTTTGGCCTGGTTTGCTCCACCAGCCACCCGCTGATTCTGCAGGACAGCCCGCCCGTCATTGCAGATGTCACCGGCGCCGGGTTTGTGCGCAACGCCCTGTGCGATCTGATTCGCAATGAACGCTTTGCCGAGGCCAGCAGCGCGGCTGATGTGACGATCCACAACACCCACTCGCTGATCACCATGGTCAGGACCGGCAAATGGGTGACGGTGCTGCCGCAGACCGTCGCCCGCTTCATGCCGGAAACAACCGCCTTCCGCGCCATCGCTGACCTGCCCGAGAAACGGGAGGTCTACCTCTACCAGCGCGAACGCTCCCGGTTTGCGGCGCTGACCGGCGAATGCAGTGCTTTCATCCAGTCCTGCGACCTGTCCGCGGATCTGCCGGGGTAACAGATATGGCGCGACGCTGGGGCGGCGGCGTCATTGCGCACTAACGCCCGCCCGTCGCAACAGGTCAGCTGTTCTGCCCCAATGTTTCGCGCGCGAAACATCCGGTCAGCCTTGCTGACCGGTGCGCCGCGCCGCAGCGCGCGGCGCTTGGCCCAACGGGCGCCGGCTTTCCGCCAGGAAATCCGGCAACGGGCGGGAGAATTCCGCTGCCCCTCAGGCCAGGTGTTCAGGCCAGGTGAAAGGACAGATGCGGCGCGCTGCCGTCCGCATCCCGGACCTGCCGGGCCGTGATCCCGAAAACCTCAGATACCGTTTCCGGAGTCAGCGCTTGCTGCGGCGTGCCCGATGCCACCAGGCACCCGCCCGACAGCACCGCCACGCGGTCGCAGGTCAGCGCCTGGTTCAGATCATGCAGCGCCACCACGGCCGTCACCTGCAGGTTCCGGACGCAGTGCAGGATCGACAGCTGGTGATGGATGTCCAGGTGGTTGGTCGGCTCGTCCAGCAGCAGCAGCCCCGGCTGCTGGGCCAGCGCCCGCGCAATGTGCAGCCGCTGCCGTTCACCGCCGGAGAGCGTCGCCCATTCGCGCTTGGCAAACGCCTCCATTTCGACCGTCCTCAGCGCTTTTTCCACCTGCCGGCTGTCTTCCCCGCTCCAGGGCCGCAGCGCCGACAGCCAGGGGGTGCGGCCAAGCTCCACCACCGAGCGCGCGGTGATGCGCTCTGCGGTGTCGGCCTGCTGCTCGACTATGGCGATCCGCTGGGCAACTTCCCGGCGCGACAGCCGCGCCAGCGGCTGCTCCGCCAGCAGCACTTCGCCCTGCGAGGGCTTGGTCAGCCCCGCCAGAAGCCGCATCAGCGTCGATTTGCCGGAGCCGTTCGGCCCGACCAGCGCCAGCGTCTCACCCGGCTGCACCGCCAGCGACACATCGGACAGCAGCGCCTTGCCGCGCACCGAGAAGGACAGGCTGCGGGCTTCGATCCTCATCGCGCCGTCCTTTGCCCGCGAACCAGGATGATGGCAAAGGCCGGTGCCCCGATCAGCGCGGTGACCACGCCGATGGGCAGCACCTGGCCGGGGATGATGATCCGCGACACGATGTCGGCGCCGATCAGGAACACCGCCCCGGTCAGCGCCGCGGCCGGCATCAGCCTGCGATGCCCTGGGCCGACCAGGAACCGCGCCGCATGGGGGATCACCAGGCCGACGAAACCGATGGAGCCGACGATCGACACCATCACCGCGGTCATCAGCGCAGTTGCAAAGATCAGCACCACCTGCACCCGCCGCACCGGGATGCCCAGCGCCGCGGCGGAATCGGTGCCAAAGGTGAAGGCGTCGAGCGCCCGCGCGTGGAACCGGCAGGTCATCCAGCCCGCCAGTGCCAGCGGCACCGCCAGCCACACGTCCGGCCAGCGCACGCCGCTGAGATTGCCCATCAGCCAGAACATGATGCCGCGGGCCTGATCCGCATTGGCGGATTTGGCGATGATGAAGGCAGTCAGCGCATTGAACAGCTGCGAGCCGGCGATGCCCGCCAGAACGATCTGCGCCGCCGCCGCCCGGCTGCTGCCTGCCCCGGCGGCCCGCGCCAGAATGGCGACAAAGCCAAAGGCCAATAACGCGCCGTTGAAGGCGCCGAAGGACAGCGACAAGGCACCGCCGCCCAGCCCGGCAATGGTAACCGCCACCGCCCCGGTCGAGGCGCCGGCGGAAATGCCAAGGATATAGGGGTCCGCCAGCGCATTGCGCAGCAGCGCCTGCAGCACCACGCCGGTCACCGCCAGCGCCGCGCCGCAGGCCCCGGCCACCAGCGCCCGCGGCAGCCGGTAGCTCCAGATGATGCCCTGATCCACCGGGTCCACCGGCAGCCCCGCCCCGGCCAGCTTGTTGACCAGAACGGACAGGACAAGGTCAGGCGCAAGCGAGGTTTCCCCGATCATTGCGCCTGCCAGTACCGCCGCTGCCAGCACCGGCAAAGCCAGGCAAGCGCCCCGGAAGCCATGCCATGCTAGTGCGGCGGCTGCGCTCATTCGCCGTTGCCGATCGCGCTGAGTTCAGCGGCCAGATCTTCCAGCGCCGGGATCGCGCGGATGGTCGCGTCCATCGCCTGGGCATCCATCACCACGATGCGGCCGTTCTTCACCGCATCCATTTGGCTGGCGACCGGATCGGTGCGCAGGAATTCCAGCTTCTTCTCGTAGTCATCGGCGGCAAAGCGGCGGCGGTCCATGCGGGCGATCACGATGACCGTCGGATTGGCCTTGGCGATGGTTTCCCAGCCGACGGTCGGCCATTCCTCGTCGGTCTCGATGACATTGCGCAGGCCCAGCTGCTGCATCATGTAGCCCGGCGCGCCCTTCTGGCCGGCCACAAACGGGTCGCTCTCCAGCTCAGGCGAGGAGAACCAGAACACGGCCGAGGCGTCATCCAGCGCAACCTCTTGCGCCTTGGCAACAGCCGCGGCCTCGCGCGCCTTGTAGTCCGCGACCAGCTCAGCGCCCTTCTCGGCCTCGCCGAAGATCGCCGCCAGCTCCTCGATACCCTGGTACAGGCTTTCGGTGGTGAACATCTGGGTGCGGGTGCCGTCGCCACCGGTGGTGTTGTCCTTGCCGACGCAATCGGCAGGCATCACATAGGTCGGGATGCCAAGGTCATGGAACTGCTCCCGCTTGGCGACCACGCCTTCGGGCCCGACGTGCCATTCATACTGGGCCGCAACCAGACCGGGGCGCTTGGCCACCACGCTCTCAAAGCTCGGATCGTTGTCGGCGAGCCGATCGACCTTGGCATTGAGTTCAGCATATTCCGGCAGAACATCGTTGAACCAGACCGAGGTGCCCAGCACCTTGCCGCCCAGCCCCAGCGCATAGAGCACTTCGGTGGCGGCCTGCCCAACGGTCACGGAGGACGCCGCCGGCGCCTCGAAGGTAACGGACTGGCCGCAGTTTTCGATGGTCAGCGGGAAACTCTCGCTGGCTGCCGCGGCCTGGGCCGCGACGGTGAAGGAAAGGCCGATCAGGCCGGAACGCAGAAACATGATAGTCGATCTCCATGTGTCAATGACCGGAGAACGGGTGAAAGGGCATTGACCGGCAAGGCGGAGGATCTGAGCCCCCACATGCGGCACCTGATAGCGGTGGCGCATCCTGCCGGCAACCTCCCCGGACAACCCCGCCCGGTGTGCTTCGGTTTCATACCGGCAGGTCTCCTGACTGGCGGGTCATCGTCTGGGCCGCCTTCCCGGACCGCTGGGATCCAGTGACGCGATGGCTCAGCACTCGCCGCCTACAGTTGCGGGGGCAGTTCCGGTTGGTGCCCGGCAGGCACCGCGGATTCCCTCTTAGCCCTTGCGGGACCGGTGAAGCGCGCGTAGCGCATCGCTTTCGTTGCGGCAAGAAAAACTTGCTGCCGCCGCGGAAATCCCCTGAAAAGGGCGCGCCCGCCGGACGCCGCGGCAACCGCCCATTGAGCGGCTCAATCTTTTGGTGTTTGCTGCGCCGCATGGCACAACTCGCTTTTCAAATCCGGCCCGCAACCGCGGCCGACCTGCCGCGCATCGCCGCCCTGCACGCGGAAAGCTGGCAGGCGGCCTATGCCGGAGAGTTCCCGAAAGCCCGGCTGGAGGGCGGGATCCGGGAGCAGCTGCTGCGGAAATGGGCGGCCTACCAGCCGCAGCCGGGGGACATCCTTCTGCTGGCTGAACACGCTGGAACACCTGCCAAGCTGCTGGGCTTCTGCGCAGTCTGGTGCCGGCCGGAACCGTACCTGGACAATCTGCATGTCTCCCCCGCCGCACACGGCCTCGGCACTGGCAGCGCCCTGTTCCGGGCGGCGGTACGGCAGCTGCTGGCGCAAGGCCGGCAGAGCCTGTCGCTGACGGTCTTCCAATCCAATCAAAAGGCGCGGGCGTTCTACGCCGGGCTGCAGGGCACGGAAGCCGGAGCGCTGGAGCTCGATGTGTTTGGCAGCCCGGTCCCCAGCGTGACCGTCGTCTGGCCGGATCTCAGCCGGCTGAAGGTTTGATCCTGCGGGCAGCAGGCGCCGGCTTCGGCGCCCGCAAGAGCCTCACAGGATCTCATCCTCGTCGAACATCGGGTCGTCCTCCAGCTGGGCGCTGAGGTCCTCGACCGAATCCTCAGCTTTCTCGACCGAGCGGACCCGGCCCAGGTGGAACACGGCATCGCCTTCGTTCACGATGGGCATCACCGCGCGGCCGACAATCAGCCCGTCGAAGGGCGCCAGGATGTCCTCGTCCTGCTCGCCGAAAGGGTCGGACACCGACCCCATCAGATCCCCCTGCCGGACCAGTTCGCCATCGTCCTTGTATACCCTCAGTAGCCCGCCCATCGGCGCTCGCAGCCATTTGCTGGAGGCGCAGAACTGCGGCTGCGACTTGGGTTTGGAAATGCCCTTGGCCGGCACCATGCCCATGTGCCGCAGCACCCGCAGGATTCCGGCCAGCCCGGCCCGGATCGACAGCTCATCAAAGCGCAGGCCCTCGCCGGCCTCATAGAGCAGGATATCCTTGCCCATCTCCTTGGCCGCGCCGCGCAGGGAGCCGTCGCGCAGCGGCGACTGCATCACGATGGGCGCACCAAAGACCCCGGCAAGCTCCTGCGTGCGCGGGTTATCGGGCGAGATGCGGATCTGCGGGTAATTGGTCCGGTGGATCGCCGCCGAATGCAGGTCGATGCCGAGATCCGAGCGGGCCACCACCTCGGTCATGAACAGATGCGCCAGGCGCGAGGCCAGCGAGCCATGCTCGCTGCCGGGAAACACCCGGTTGAGGTCGCGCCTGTCGGGCAGGTACCGGGAGTGGTTGATGAAGCCGAAGGCATTGACGATCGGCACCGCGATCAGCGTGCCCTTGAGCGTTGTCAGGTTCGGCGCCCGCAGCAGCCGCCGGATGATCTCCACGCCGATCACCTCGTCACCGTGCACGCCGCCGCTGACAAAGACCGTCGGCCCGTCCTGACGGCCATGCACCACATGCGCCGACATGGTGACCGGCGTGTGGTCGGACATGACGCTGACCGGCAGGTCAACGGTCAGCCGCGAGCCCGGCGCCACCCTGGCGCGGCCGATGGCGAAATGCTGCCGCCCCCTCATGCCGTCACCCTTTGCCCTTGGTCCTGGTCGCGCCTGCCTTGGCGTGTTTTTCAAGGAAGTCGATCATCTTGCCGGCGATATCCAGGCCGGTGGCCTTTTCCACCCCTTCCAGGCCGGGGGAGGAGTTCACCTCCATCACCACCGCCCCGTGGTTGGCCCGCAGCATGTCGACGCCGCAGGCGTTCAGCCCCATGGTCTTGGCAGCGCGGACGGCGGTGGCGCGTTCCTCCGGAGTCAGCTTGACGACCTGGGCAGAGCCGCCGCGGTGCAGGTTGGAGCGGAAGTCGCCTTCGGCCCCGGTGCGCTTCATCGCGGCCACCACCTTGCCGCCGATGACGATTGCCCGGATGTCGGTGCCGCCGGCCTCCTTGATGAACTCCTGCATCAGGATATTGACGCCGGCGCCGCGGAACGCCTCGACCACGGATTTTGCCGACCGGTCGGTATCGGCCAGAACCACGCCGATGCCCTGCGTGCCCTCCAGCAGCTTGATCACGATCGGCGCGCCGCCGGCAAGTTTGAGCACTTCCTCGGTCTGCTTGGGGTCATGGGCAAAGGTGGTGACCGGCAGGCCGACGCCGTCGCGCGCCAGCAGCTGCATCGAGCGCAGCTTGTCCCGCGACCGCCCGATGGCGACGCTTTCATTCAGCGGGTAAACTCCCATCATCTCGAACTGGCGCAGCACCGCGGTGCCGTAGAAAGTGACCGAAGCCCCGATCCGCGGGATCACCGCGTCATAGCCCGTCAGCTTTTCGCCGTTGTAATAGATCTCCGGCCGCCGGGTTGCGATGTTCATGTAGCAGCGCAGCGTGTCGATGATGTCGAGCTGGTGCCCGCGCTCCTCAGCCGCGGCCTTGAGGCGCTTGTGGGTGTAAAGGTTGGCGTTGCGCGCCAGCATGGCAATTTTCATTTGGTGTCCTTTTCGGGTTGCCGCGCAGCAGCGGCGCGGCTGGCGTGGGCGGCGGTTGAATGGGTCTTCAGCTCTGCGCGGCAGGGGATCTTCGGAAAAGTCCTGCTGGCCCGCCCGCCGGGAATGGTCTCCGGCGCACGGGTCTCATCGCCAATAGGGATCAATAATCTGCATCAAGCCTATAAGGTGCCGCATCCGTTTTCAAACGTCCTTCCACTGGGAAATTGGGTGCCCCGAAGGACCAGAATACCGGCAGCGGGATGCAAGCCGGCCAGCAAGGCACAGTCTGCGTTGCCGTTTCCGAACCCCATGCGCACCTGGGTTGCTGCCCTAGTACAGCTATGGTAATTTTTTGCCTATAGGCAAAATTTCATTGGAAATAGCAAATGTTTACCTTTGACAGCGCCGCCGGCACCCTGGCCGGGCTTTATGGACGCGACTTCGGCGGCAAGGCCTCCGGCCGCTACAGGATCCCGCGCAAGCTGCTGCAGGAAATCTGCGGGCGGCGCAGGCTGTATGAGGAGGATGTCACGGCGCTCTCGCGTGCGCTGCTGGAAAAGGGTTATGTTCTGATCGATATGGACAGTTTCTTCGTGGTCATGAGCGCCAACGCTTTCGTCAACTACCGGCGCGCGGGCAAGGAGATACTGGCGCACCATGCCGCGGCGGACTGAGCGCCGCGCTGCGGCGGGCTGCCCGAACGGACAAGGATATGATGGACCCGGAACAGCTGATCGCCTGCCCCGCCTGTGACGTGCTGCACCGCGATCAGGAGGTGGCCAAGCACACGGTGGCCAGGTGCGCCCGCTGCGGCACGGTGCTGGCAGCCCCCAAGTCGGGCGCGATGACCCGGATCGCGATGCTGTCGCTGACGGCGC
Organism: Leisingera coralii; assembly: GCF_049056525.1. Taxonomy (NCBI): domain Bacteria; kingdom Pseudomonadati; phylum Pseudomonadota; class Alphaproteobacteria; order Rhodobacterales; family Roseobacteraceae; genus Leisingera; species Leisingera coralii. The sequence goes on from NZ_JBHUPT010000029.1 coordinate 86,018, forward strand.
TGATCCTGCTGGCGGCGGCGGCCGGTTTCCCGTTTCTGGAGCTGCAGGCCCAGGGGCTGTCCCACCGGGCGTCGGTACTGGATGCGGTGCTGGCCTTTTCCCGCGGGCCGATGGCGCCGCTGTCGCTGGCCACCGGCCTGCTGATCGTGCTGCTGCCCGCCGCCCGCTACGGTGCCCTGGTCTATACCCTGGCGCCGATGGCCCTGGGCTGGCACCCTGCCCCGCATGCCGCCGCCGTCTACCGCTGGGCGGAATGGCTGAAACCCTGGGCGATGGCCGAGATCTTCATCATCGGCGTCGCGGTCGCGCTGGTCAAAGTGTCCGGCCTCGCCCGGGTCGGGCTGGGGCCCGCCTTCTGGGCCTTTGCGGCGCTCCTGGTGGTAACCATCCTGACCGACAGTTCCATTTGCAGGCTGACCGTATGGAAAACCCTGAAGACCCGCCGCGGTTCCTGACCGCAGCCGAGGCCGGTCTGACCGGCTGCCGCACCTGCGGAGCCGTCAACCCGGGCGGCGCGCAGATCTGTTACAGCTGCCACAGTGAGCTGACCCCGCCTTCCGGCGCCAGCCTGCAGCGGGTCTGGGCCTGGCTGGCGGCGGGGCTGATCGCCTATGTCCCCGCCAATATCTACCCGATGCTGCGCACCACCACCTTTGGCCGCGCCTCCGAGAACACGCTGATCGGCGGCATTGCCGAATTGTTCAGCCATGGCTCCTACGGGGTCGCTTTCATCGTGTTCTTTGCCAGCATCGTAATCCCGGTCGCCAAGTTCCTGGCCATCGGCTATCTGGCGGTCTCGGTCCGCAGGCCCGCGGCCCTTGGCAGCCATGGCCGGCTGATGCTTTATGAGGTTGTCGAATTTATCGGGCGGTGGTCGATGATTGATGTCTTTGTCGTTGCGATCCTGACCGCCCTGGTTCAGCTGGATTTCGCCGCCGCCGTCACCCCGGGGATTGCAGCGGTCAGTTTTGCATTGTCGGTTGCCTTCACCATGCTGGCCGCCCAGAGTTTTGATCCGCGGCTGATCTGGAACGCGGAAAAGCGAGAATATGAATGAGCACGCCTGAACCCGCCGAAATGAAAGTCTCCGCGCAGCGCCCCTCCCCGTGGCGCAACCTGTCGCTGGTCTGGCTGGTGCCGCTTGTGGCGCTGGCGGTATCGCTGGGTGTCGCCTGGAAGGCCTACAACGACCGCGGAGTGCTGATCCGGATCGCCTTTGACAACGCCTCAGGAGTCGTCGCCAACGAAACCACGGTGCGCTACCGTGACGTGGTGATCGGCCGGGTGGAGGACGTGGGCTTTGCCGACGACCTCAGCAAGGTCTCTGTCTGGGCCCGCATCGACAAGCAGATTGCCCCCTACCTGGACCAGGACGCCGCCTTTTGGGTGGTCCGTCCAGAGGTCAGCACCCGCGGCATCTCCGGGCTCAGCACCGTGCTGTCCGGCGTTTATATCGAGGGCACCTGGGACCAGGTGCCGGGCGTGGCCGCAACCAGCTTTGAGGGCGAAGACGGGCCGCCGCTGGTGCAGCCGGGCCGCGACGGGCGGCGGATCACCCTGCGCACCACCGACGGCAGCATGATCTCCGAAGGTGCGCCGGTGCTGTTCCGCGGCATCGAGGTCGGGCGGCTGGAGCAGCCGCGCCTGACCGTCAGCGGCGACAGCATCGTTGTCGATGCCTTCATCGAGTCGCCGCACGACCGGCGCATCAACTCTGCCACCCGGTTCTGGGACACCTCCGGCTTTTCCGTCTCGATCGGTCCCAGCGGGCTGTCGCTGGACGTGGACAGCATCGCCTCGCTGGTGGCCGGCGGCATCGAATTCGACACCGTGTTCGACGGCGGCAAGCCGGTGGGCAAGGGCACCGTGTTTGACATCCACCCGGACGAGGCCGCTGCCCGCCGCACCGCCTTTGCCCGGTCGCGGTCGGGCGGCGTTGCCGTGGCGGTGGCATTTGATGAATCCGTGTCGGGCCTCGCCAGCGGCGCCGCGGTCAAGCTGGGCGGCGTCAAGGTGGGCGAGGTCAGCACCCTGAACGCCGCCATCCGGAACGAAGGTGAAGAGGCCGATGTGCAGCTGATTGCCAAGCTGCTGCTGGAGCCTGCGCTGATGGGGCTTCCGCCCGGCGCGGGACAGGCCGAAGTGCTGGATTTCCTGGAACAGGCCGTTGAAGGCGGGCTGCGGGCGCGGCTGGCCTCTGCCGGGCTGCTGAGTGCGGAACTGATTGTTGAACTTGTCACTCTGGACGAGGCCGCCCCGGCGCAGCTCGACCGCACTGCAGAGCCCTTCCCCGAATTGCCCAGCGCACCTTCCGATCTGCCCGATTTCACCGCAACCGCCGAAGGCGCGCTGGAGCGCATCAGCGAGCTGCCGGTGGAGGAGCTGATGGCGCAGGCCATCGCCACCCTGGCCAGCATCGAAGACCTGGCCGCCGCCGACAGCACCCGCCAGGTGCCGGACGCCGCGGTGGCACTGCTGGAGGACACCCGCGCGCTGGTTGCGGATCCCGGCACCCGCGCCCTGCCGGGTGAATTGAACGCCGCCGTGGCGGATCTGCGCGCCATCATGGCAGACCTGCAGCAGGGCAAGGCGGTTGCCAACCTGACTGCCGCGCTGGAGCAAGGCAGCCAGGCGGCCGCCAGCCTTGCCGCCGCATCGGATGAGCTGCCCGCCCTGGTCAGCGACTTCCGCGCCCTGGCTGCCAAGGCCAACTCGCTGGAGGCCGAAGAGCTGATCCGCTCTGCCAGCCAGCTGATGAACAGCGCCGATGCGCTGATCGGCACGCAGGACGCCCGCGATTTGCCCCCTGCCCTGACCGGCGCGCTGGACGAAATGCGCCACACCCTGGAGGCGCTGCGCCAGGGCGGGCTGGTGGACAACGCCAATGCCACCATGGCCTCTGCCCGCGGCGCCGCCGATGCCGTGGCCGCCGCCGCCGAGGGCCTGCCGGCCCTCGCCGACCGGCTGGAGCGGCTGGTCGCCCAATCCGAGGCGCTGATCGCCTCCTATGGTGCGCGCTCCAGCTTCAATTCTGAAACGCTGGACGCCCTGCGCGAGGTCAAGACCGCCGCCCGCGCCGTCTCGCAACTGGCCCGCAAGATTGAACGCGATCCGAATTCCCTGCTGTTTGGAAAATAAGATGATAAAACCCCTGTCTTTGACGCTTCCCATTGCCCTGCTGGCGGCCTGCGCGCCGTCCAATGATGCCCGCTATCTGATTTCCGCAGCGCCGGGTGAGAGAGTCGCAAACCTGCGCTCCCGCACCATCGAGGTGCGGCTGGTCTCCCTGCCCTCCTACGCCGCCGCCTCCGAAATCGTTGCCGAGGGTGAAGGCGGCGCCCTGTTTGCACTTGGCGGCGCGCAATGGGCCGACGACCCGGCCCGCGGCATGACCGCCGCCCTGGCGCGCGGGCTGAACGAGCGCACCGGCGCCTCTGCCGCGATTGAGCCCTGGCCGCTGAACACCGGCCCGGATGCGCGGCTGGATGTGCGGGTCGATCAGGCTTATGCCCGTGCCGATGGCATCTTCGAACTCACCGGCCAGTTCGCGGTCTCCTCACCCGAAGGCACGGTGCGGGAATTCGTCAAGCGTTTCGACATCCAGACGCCGGTTAGCGGCACTGGGCCTTCCGCCACAGCTGACGCCCTCTCCCGCTCACTGGCAGAGCTTGCCCGGCAGGTGTCGCAGGCCATGTAATTGCCTGCGCAGCGCTGCGGCGCGGCTTCCACGCTGCCGGCGTGCCGGCAGCCCCCTCAGGCAATCTGCTCGGCCGGGCCGGTCAGCGGCAGCCCCTGCAGCATTCCGGAGCGGTAGGTTTCGGTAATCAGCATGCAGGAGGTGTTTTCGATCTCCAGCACATAGGTTCTTGCCGCCTCGGGGTCGGGCACTCCGCAGCGCTGCCAGAGCCGGGACAAGACACCCTCCGGGCACGGCACCGGTCTTTTGCGGGTCAGCTTGATGTCAAAGATGTACCCGATCGGCGACAGCCCCTGCTCAAGATGCCTTTGCACCTCCGGGTCCAGCTGCTCCAGCGCGACATAGGTCAGGTTGTCCATCATCACCTCACCGCGGTGCGACATGCAGACCTGGCGCTCGATGAAGGACGTCCCGGGCAGGTGTGCCCTGACCTCCGCGGGCACATCGGCGGTGATCTTCTGATGCAGCACATCCAGCTGCACCGGCCCGTCAGCCAGTGTCTCGCAGATCAGCGTGGCCGAGCCGTCCTGCACCAGCAGCATCTTTTTCCAGACCGCTGCCCATTGAGCAAACGGGCTGCCGGCGGTGAGGCCGTCGCCGAACCGCTTGCGCAGCAGCGGGGCCTGCGGCCGGTCCTGCCCGCCGGGCGGCGTGCCCGCGCTCTGATGCTGAATGCCGGTGCTCATATCTTGCAACTTCCCGTTCGGACTCGGCAGCAGCAATAGCAGCGCCGGCGGCCCCAGTACAATGCGGTCTGATGGCTGCGCTGGCGCTGCCGTTGACGCTTCGCAATCGCTCGGGCACTGTTTCAGAATGATCCAAACAGTTCTGCTTGATCTGTCCGGCGTTCTTTATCAGGGCAACGAAGCAATCCCCGGGGCCGTGCAGGCGCTTGCCCGTCTGCGCTCAAGCGGCCGCCAGGTGCGCTGCCTCACCAACAGCACCCGGCAGCCCAAGCGCCTGATCCTGCGCAAGCTGAACAAGCTTGGCTTTGCCATCGGGCCGGAGGAGGTTTTCACCCCCGTGGCCGCCGCCCTCGATTGGCTGGCCCGCACCGGCCACAGCCCGCACCTGCTTGTCCACCCCGCACTTGAGGAGGAATTCGGCCAGTGCGAGCGCACCGGGCCGCCGGCGGTCATCGCCGGCGATGCCGCCCAGGCGTTTTCCTATGACAACATGAACCGGGCATTCCGGCTGCTGCTGGATGGCGCGCCGCTGGTGGCCCTGGCGGACAACCGTGTCTTCCTGGACGAAGACGGCCAGTTGAGCCTCGACGCCGGCTGTTTCATAACCGCGCTGGAACATGCCGCCGGAGTCCGGGCCATGCTGTTCGGCAAGCCGGACCCGGAATTCTTCCAGGCCGCCGTTGCCAGCACCGGGGCCGCCCCTGCGCAGGCCGCGATGATCGGCGATGATGCTGAAAGCGATGTTGCCGGCGCCCTGGCCGCCGGTCTGAATCAGGCCTACCTGGTGCGCACCGGTAAATACCGCGACGGCGACGAGACAAGGTTCACCCCGAAACCGACAGCAACCACGGCGGACGTCGGCGGCGCGGTGAGCTGCATCACGGCTTCAAACGGAGTGTGAGCAAAAAGTTTCCGTCAGGCACCGGCAGCTGCAAGCCAGACGGCGGCACCGGTAACTGCCCGCGGCTCTTCCCTGGAGTGCAGCCTCACAGCAGCAAATGCGAACGCGGCGCAAATCCTCAATTGACAGGCAGGCGTTTGCCTCGGGGTCGCAGTCACCTCGCACAACTGTGCTCGACAACATGCGCCCGCCAGCGCCCGAAACTCTACTTCGAATTGGCACATCGAAATGGGGCTGGACATTGGTTCAATCGAGATAGCGGGAAATACCGTCGAGGCCGGACACATGATGATCTTCCGGCCTGGCGACCAAGTCACCGTAAAGGCAAATGGGAATGGAGCGCGGCTATGTCCCCCGCTTCATGCGTGCGCCGCTTCCATCCGTCAAAATGGTATTGGTCAAAGAAACCTACAGATCTCGAATTGCTCCCGGGGTGAGGCCCGTCGCCTGCAAGATCAATTTGTTCATATGTGCCTGGTTTGCGAACCCGCATCCAATTGCGATCTCGACAAATGGCTGTTTTGACGACTGCAACAGGTTTAGCGCGCGATCAATCCGGCGGTTGCGTATGTACGTTGCCGGCGGCACGCCAAAACTCTTCTTGAAGACCCTGGAAAAATGGAATGGGCTCATGCCGCAGATTTCCGACAGATCGCTGATGCGGATCGTTTTTTGCAGATTATCCTCGATGAATTCGACGACATCTTTGAGAGCACAGTCTTCGTCCACGGTTTCGAATGCTTCCCCGAACTTCTTACCGTTACGCACGAGAGCGGCAGCGCCTAGCAAAATTACATATGCCCGGTAATCCATCTCCGCTGCCATGACGGGATCATCTTCATCCTCCATACGAGCCAGGTAACCTTGGATGTCCCTAGAAAGGGCCTCACTCCGCAAACCGAAAAAGTCGCTTATCTGCTCGCCGGCTTCATTCTTTGCCATCGAGGCCATTTCGGCCAACAAGCTTGGCTTAAAGTACAGATGCGCATACTCGACTGTACCTTCGGACGAAAATTCGCCTCCCGACCCTGGAGCCTGAAGAGAGATCGCACCGCGAGTTGCCATAGGAGCAATATGCTCGCGCCGGCGCGCCGACCCTCCGTCTACGTGGTATGTCAACACATAATGATCGACGCCTGAAAATGTGAGGCAAGACCCAAGGTCCAGCTTGAGCTTCATAGAAGGCATGTTCCAGCCTTCTTCGAATCCCCGAAGAGGGAAGGGCAACGTGCCAAAATGCTTACGGTAGCAGCCGCAGTGTGCGGGCTCCTGAATAAACTTGTGCATGCCCATGGGCTTCCCCCGCACGTCCTCCTGTTTCAATCGGCTTGCCGGCCTGAAGCGTTTCCAAACTCTAGCCTCAGATAAGGTCGCCGTGCAGGATTGAAAGGCTCGAGGCCCACTGCATTGCTGCAAAAGAAACTTTACTCCTTCAATCCTGACCTGTGGCTTCGGTTCGGTGCAACACGATTTGACATCTTCACCATTATAGGCCGCTAGAACACAAAGGGTCCGATAAAACTCCGCCTGGCAGGCGGGCACACAGGTCTTGCTACGGCAACCAACTACGGTCGATCAGGCACGAATGTAGAAGCACCGCCGCAAGAACATGAAAGCCTGAGGAGAGCGGCGCAGCTATCTTCGGTCATCATCAGCACAAGCGAAGAAACCACTTGCAACTGAAGCAAGCACTGGGAGGAAATGATGACCAAACCTGAACTTCTCACACCAGACAATTGCCAGCTGATCATTATCGACCATCAGCCGCAGATGGCCTTTGGTGTGCAGTCGATCGACCGCCAAGTCCTCAAGAACAACGTCGTTGCTCTGGCCAGATCGGCCAAGGTCTTTGGTATTCCAACCACGATCACCACAGTGGAGACCGAGAGCTTTTCCGGGCATACCTATCCCGAGATCCTGAACGTGTTTCCTGACCAGCCCCTTCTGGAACGTACCTCCATGAACTCGTGGGACGATCAGAAAGTGCGGGACGCCTTGTCCAAGAACGGGCAAAAGAAGGTGGTGGTTGCTGGGTTATGGACGGAAGTCTGCAACAACTCCTTTGCGTTTTCCGCGATGAGCGAAGGGAACTATGAGATTTACATGGTTGCGGATGCCTCCGGCGGCACCTCCCAAGAGGCGCACGACTATGCGATGCAGCGCATGATCCAGGCGGGTGTTGTACCGGTCACCTGGCAGCAGGTGCTGCTGGAATGGCAGCGCGATTGGGCCCGCCGCGATACCTATGATGCGGTGATGGAGATCGTGAAAGAGCATTCTGGGGCCTATGGCATGGGTGTCGACTACGCATACACCATGGTTCACAAATCCCCGGAACGTGCAGAACACGGACCAAAACTGGACCCCGTTGCAGCAAATAGTTGAGCCGTCTCCCGGCATCAACCCAAGCGGCCTGAGGCCGCTGCCCCACTCCAGCACAGAGCCCGGGTCCGCCACGGCTGTTCCGCGCTCAAAATTCGGGAGAGTTGAATGGGCACTAATAGCCAATCGAAAAGACCGTCCCGGCCAAGCAGGCGCAGGGCCATGCAATTGGGCGCGGCGGGCGCTGCCGCCTCTTCCCTATGGCCGGTGTGGCTGCGTGCGCAACAGGAGGAGACAACTGACATGGCGGACACGATAATCGCTAACGGGCAGTTCACGACCCTGGATCCAGAGGCCCCGGACGTGGAGGCCGTCGCGATCAAGGACGGCCTGATCCAAGCCACAGGGGCCGCTTCAGAGATCATGAGCCTGCGCGGGCCGGAAACAGAGGTCATCGACGCTGGCGGACGCCGGGTGATCCCGGGGTTGAATGACAGCCACACCCATCTGATACGCGGCGGGCTGAACTACAACATGGAATTGCGCTGGGAGAATGTTCCTTCCGTGGACGACGCCCTGCGAATGCTGCGCGAGCAGGCGGACCGCACGCCTGCACCTCAATGGGTGCGCGTGGTCGGCGGCTGGTCAGAGTTCCAATTCGCAGAGCGGCGGATGCCCACACTGGAGGAGATAAACGCAGCTGCACCAGACACACCGGTCTTTATCTTGCACCTGTATGCCCGGGCGCTGCTGAACCGGGCCGCGCTGACAGCCTTGGGTATCACCAAGGACACTCCGGACCCGCCCGGCGGTGTTATCGAGAGGGACGCAAACGGCAATCCCACGGGAATGCTCATTGCTAAACCCTCTGCCCTGATCCTTTACTCAACGCTCGCGCAAGGGCCCAAGCTTCCGCTGGAAGACCAAGTTAACTCAACCCGCCATTTCATGCGCGAACTGAACCGGCTTGCGATAACCAGTGTCATCGACGCGGGCGGCGGCGGCCAGAATTACCCGGAAGATTACGAAGTCATACAACGGTTGCACGACGCGGACGAACTGACCGTGCGTATTGCCTACAATCTCTTTGCGCAGCGCGCGGGGGCGGAGCTATCGGATTACGAGCGCTGGATCGCCATGACGGAACCCGGTGCGGGGTCCTCCTATCTTCGCATGAACGGCGCGGGTGAGAACCTGACCTGGTCCGCTGCGGACTTCGAGAATTTTCTGGAGCCAAGGCCAGACCTCGCGCCGGCGATGGAGGACGAGCTTGAAGACATCGTCGAGCTGCTGGCCACCAATGAATGGCCGTTCCGCATTCACGCAACTTATGATGAATCGATTGACCGCTTCCTGAGCGTGTTCGAACGGGTCAACCAGAAACAGCCGTTCAAGACACGGTTCATCATCGATCACGCCGAGACCATATCCGAGCGGAACATCGAACGGGTGAAAGCCTTTGGCGGAGGTATCGCGACCCAGCACCGCATGGCTTTTCAGGGTGAGTATTTCGTGGACCGCTACGGCGAAGAAGCCGCACGGTTCACACCACCGATTGCAAAGATGCTTGAAATGGAAGTGCCCGTCGGTGCCGGCACCGATGCCACGCGTGTCGCGTCATATGACCCTTGGGTCAGCCTTTACTGGCTTGTTTCCGGAAAAACGCTGGGGGGTATGCCTCTCTACGAAGAGGACAACACTCTCAGCCGCGAGGCGGCCCTGCGGATCTGGACCCAGGGGTCTGCCTGGTTCTCGGGCGAACAGGACCTCAAGGGAACGCTGGCTCCGGGACAGTATGCTGATCTCGCCATTCTGTCCGCCGATTACATGTCCGTCCCGCCGGAGGAAATCAGGCGGATTACATCAGTAATGACCATGGTCGGTGGAAAAACCGTCTATGGGCAGGGTGATTTCGAGGACCTGGCACCGGAACTGCCGCAGCCAAGCCCGTCGTGGTCACCGGTTGGTGCTGTCGCCAGTCCCGGAATGCGCGAAGCCAGGATGGAAGCGCCGGTTCAGCACGCCAGGAGCTGCCACGACGGCTGTGCAAGTGCTTGCGGCATGCACGGGCACGATCACCGGATCGCCTGGAACAACCCGATTCCAGTGAGGGATCTGAAGGCTTTCTGGGGCGCGCTTGGCTGCTCCTGTTTCGCCGTATGACAAGCAGTTTCCAAAACAGAACGCCGTCAGGGAGAGAGGAGTTGATCGGGGATGCTGACCAAAGCGGAGCAAAAGAGCCTGGTGCTCACCTACCTCAAGGCATTCGACAATGGCGGCACCGCGCCAGACGGGCGCTCGATCCTCGAATTATTTGCGGATGATGCAGAGGTTTACTTTCCCAAATGGGGAATAGCGCGCGGCCTGACAGAAATTGAACGCCTGTTCTCCGATGTGGGCGCAGGCATCATCGAGATACGGCACCGCTACGACACTGTGCGCTGGGTCCTGGCAGATGGCCCGCTGCTTGCAGCCGAAGGCGAAAGCGATGGCGTTCATCGCGACGGCGCATGGCGCGCCGGAGAGCCGGAAAGCGGTGCAGGAAGATGGTGTGATGTTTTCGAGTTTGCCGGCAAAAAGATCAGCCGCTGCTACATCTACCTCGATCCGGACTACGGAGGCCGCGATACCGCGCGCTACCAATGGCTGACCGCCCGGTGACCCCCGGCCCTGTCCAGGCCCGTCAAAGTGCCGCGCCTGCCGACAGCCCATCCGCGAGCGCATGGTCGCCGTTCCGGTACCGGGCGTTTACACTGCTCTGGACTGCGACTCTGATTTCCAACGTCGGCACCTGGATGCACGATGTCGGTGCGGGCTGGCTGATGACCACTCTGGCCCCCTCCCCCGCCATCGTCGCGCTGGTTCAAGCAGCAACAACGGCGCCGGTTTTCCTGTTTGCTCTGTTTGCAGGCGCTCTCGCTGACCGGCTGGACCGAAGGCGGTTCCTGCTTACCATCAACCTCTGCCTTACTGTTGTTGTTGCAGCAATGGCCGCACTTACCGCCATAGATGCCATCACTCCGGCACTGCTGCTGGCCTTCACCTTTTTGATCGGCACGGGTGCCGCGCTGATGGCGCCTGCTTGGCAAGCAGTTGTCCCGAGCTTGGTGCCGCGTGAGGCATTGCAACCGGCAATCGCTCTGAACTCGATGGGTATTAACATCGCGCGCGCTATCGGTCCGGCCGTTGCAGGCCTGCTGATCTCGGCCGTGGCACTAGCAGCTCCTTTCGTCGTCAACGCCTTAAGCCACCTCGTCATCGTAGCCGCCCTATTTCTGTGGAAGCCCGAAGCCACTCCGCAAAGCAGCCTTCCACCAGAGCCGATCATCGGAGCGATGGCTACCGGGCTGCGTCATGCCAGCAGGAATGCGGCACTGAAAGCAACGTTATTGCGCTCGCTCGGTTTCTTCACCTTCGCCAGCGCCTATTGGGCGCTGCTTCCGCTTGTCGCCCGCGGTATCGAGGGTGGAGGTGCCAGCCTGTACGGCGTGCTCTTGGCCGCGATCGGTTTTGGCGCTGTCACCGGGGCACTTGCCCTTCCCGCGATCCGCAAAAGGGTCAACCCGGATCGTTTGGTCGCCGCTGGCACCGTGATCACGGCAGCCGCCATGGCAATTCTTGGCGTGGCAAATAATACGGCAATGGCGCTGCCTGCCGCTTTGCTGGGCGGTCTTGGGTGGATCACCGTTCTGACGAGCCTGAATGTCTCGGCTCAGACCGCGCTGCCCAATTGGGTGCGCGCCCGCGGCCTCGCGGTAGCGCTGATGGTGTTCTTCGGCTGCATGTCGGCTGGAGCGGCCATTTGGGGACAGGTCGCCGCTGCGACCTCAATCAGCATCGCTCTGCTTATCGCTGCTGCGGGGGCCGTTCTGGCTATTCCACTCACTTGGCGCGCCAAGCTCGGGCAAGGGGAAACCCAGGACCTCACTCCGGCAATGAGCTGGCCGGAGCCTGTTGTTGCGGCAAACCTGGGTGACGCTGCAGACCGCGGTCCGGTTCTCGTCACCATCCGGTATGAGGTCGATGAAGCACACAAGGCTGACTTCCTTGCCAGCATCCGCCAGCTGGCTGATGAGCGGTACAGGGACGGCGCCTATGATTGGGGCATTTATCAGGATGCGGCCGATCCGCGAGCCTGGCTGGAGTGGTTTTTTGTACCGAGCTGGGCTGAGCATCTGCGCCAGCACGACCGGGCAACAAAGCACGGAGACGAATTCCGGACGAAAACGCGCGAATTCCACAGCGGCCCGGAAGCGCCGGCGGTGTCCCACTACCTGGCACCTTCCAAAGAACGGGCACCCTCCAGCAGTCAAAAGGGAGGCAGCACATGAAAGTCGCGCTTGGCCTTCTCCTCGCAATCGTAATCGGTGCCGCCTGTCGGCTTGCGAACATCCCCCTGCCAGCACCGCCCGTGCTGATCGGAGCCTTGCTCGTCCTGGCGATGACCTTGGGGTATGTGGTCACAGACCGTTTCGCGGCAAGCCGCGAGGCGAAATCAAAGCCGTTCTGCGGCGGGCCAAGCGGTCAGCTTAAGGAGAAAGACCGATGAGTGCTTCCGCCACCGGTCTTATTCTGGGCTTTCTGATCGGTGCGGGCTGCCGCTGGTTCGACCTCCCTCTCCCTGCGCCGCCGCGAATAGTAGGTGCGCTGCTGGTTGTCTTCATGACGCTTGGCTACCTCGGCATTGATGCCGCACTTGGGGAAGCCGGAACGAATGGTATGCCGCAAAAGGAGCAAACCCGATGATCCTCATTCGCGACCGAAACACTCGTGGGCAGACAAACATGGGGTGGCTCGACAGCCGTCATACGTTTTCATTCGGACATTATCGCGATCCCGACTTCATGGGGTTTGGGGCACTCCGGGTGATCAACGACGACCGTGTGGCGCCGGGCGCAGGCTTTGCTGAGCACAGCCATTCGGACATGGAAATCATCTCATATGTCCTCAGCGGCCAGCTGGAACACAAGGACAGCCTCGGAAACGGTTCAATCATAGAACCCGGTGAGATACAGCGGATGTCAGCGGGAACGGGCGTAACACACAGCGAGTACAATGCATCCCGGACCAAGCCGCTTCATTTCCTGCAAATCTGGGTAATCCCGGAAACCCGCGGGATTTCACCTGGCTATGAGCAGCAGAATATTCCGCGGGAGGAGATGCAGGGCACGCTGCGCCTCATTGCGGACCGGCAGGGCAGCAAAGGGGCTGTCAAAGTCCACCAGGATGTCCGCATCTACGCAAGCGAGCTATCGGACGGGCAGCGCGTAACCCATACTTTTTCCGAAGGAAGACGCGGGTGGCTGCACGTGGTGCGCGGATTGGTGCGTCTGAATGGAGACGAGATACGCGAGGGGGATGGAGCAAGGATTGAAAATGAACCTGCAATCGAGCTCGACACGGACCACAGAACTGAAGTCCTTCTGTTCGATCTGGCTTAACCAATGCGCTTCCCCTTCGCGGTGGGCCTGCCGGCGCTTCTGGCCGCAGGCCTCTCACCCGCCAAAGCTGAGGACCTTTGCGTTCTAGAACCCGGAATACTCCGGTTCGAAGATGACTACGGGTGCTTTGACGGCCCAAACCGGCCAACGGGTTTTCCGGGCGCGCTCAAATCCTTTGAGTTTGGAACGGAGCGCAACGTCCATCTCAGCATTGGGGGAGAAGTGCGCCAGCGGTACGAGTACACCCGCAACCCTGGTTTCGGAGCAGCCCCCCAGGATGATGCCGGTGTCTGGCTGCAACGCTATACTCTTCATGGCGATCTCACCATCGGGCCGCATGTTCGCCTGTTCGGACAGCTCTCCAGCGCATTGGAAGCCGGGCGTGCGGACGGTCCCAGTCCCGTGGACGAAAATACTCTCGCGATCCCGAATGCCTTTGCCGACATCAAGTTTCCGCTGGGAAGCGGCGCTGGCCTGACACTGCGCGCAGGACGTCAGGAAATGCGGTTTGGTTCGGGCCGATTGATCGATGCCCGCGAAGGCCCGAACGTGCGGCGTTCATTCAACGCCTGGCGTGCAATTTTCCAATCCCCGGATTGGCAGGTAAATGCGATTGCAGGCCGGCCGGTCTCCCCCCGCCGGGGAACGTTTGATGATGAAACCGATCCCGAACAGAGCCTTTGGGGTATATACGCGACCAAACATTCAGAGCGAAACCTGCTGGGATCGTTCGACATTTACTATTTGGGCTTCGAGGACAAAGCCGGCGCCTTCGCGCAAGGAACAGCATCTGAGCGCCGCCATTCAATCGGCACCCGTTTCTTTGGCGAGCGCAACGGCTGGGATTGGAACTGGGAGGCGGTTTACCAGTTTGGAAGTTTTGGGGGCGGCGATATTTCTGCCTGGACCCTGGCCAGTGAAACAGGGTTCACGTTCCGGAACGCCCGCTGGACGCCGCGTATCGCGATCAGCGCAAATATCGCCAGCGGCGACAAAAACGCTAGCGATGGTGACTTGGGCACTTTCAATCCGCTCTTCCCCAGGGGGAATTACTTCTCCGAGGCGGCTTTGCTGGGTCCTCGCAATTTCATAAATTTTCACCCCTACGTGTCGGTCCATCCCAGCGATGCCTGGTCCCTTACGGCCGACCTGAATCTGTTTTGGCGGCTGGAGGCCGAGGATGGTGTGTACGCGCCATCAGGGCAGTTGATCCGCGGTCCATCCGGCAGCGGCGAAAGGTTTGTAGGGTCCGCGCTCTCCGTCAGTTCAAATTACCTGCTTGCGGACAACCTGTCCTTCGCAGCGGTCTATACCCATTTTTTCCCCGGCGGTTTTCTCCGGGAAACGGGACCGGCCGAAGACGTCGACTTCTTTGAGTTGACCCTGCAGTACAAGTTCTGATCGCCGACCCCAGCCGCCGGTTCGGCTATCTCAGCCCGCCCTTCGAGCCCGGGTATGGTTCCAGCACAACCTCCAGCAGGCCAGTGGCAGGACCAGCAGAGGAAGGAGAAAGGTTTTCGAATACCGCATTCTCGGATTCCAAGGATTGATTGACCTCCTTGATGGAGTTCAATACCGAGATCAGGCTCGGTGATGTTGAGATGGCAAAGTGCGGCTGGCTCGCATCTCTGCTGAAGGCAGTGATATCCACGATCTCGATGGGGAGGTTCCGCAGCTTCACTGTAGAGCCGACGTTGCCCAGCCGCTTGCTGTCAGCGGTCCCCCTCAGGCGCGCAGAAATATTCAACGCGGCATCCTTTCGGGACACCATGACAATGAAAGGCTCCGGCACTGAACGCAGGCTGCTGACCTGGGAATTGAAAACATCCACGTCAATGTCCGGGGACACCAGCACCACGCCATTCAATGTGCGCCTGGCCCAGCCGGGATTGCGTATCTCGGCCTGACGCAGCATCTCCATGGCAAGCGCCGCGCCCATGGAGTGGGCAACGAGGATAATCCTTTCAACACCTGAAACCTTCAGCATCTGAAGGGTTTTTTCCAGCCCGTCGCGCGCATAAAGCATGCTGTCCAGGTCGTAAGCGTAGCCGAACGGGCGGGCCCTGCTCGGCCAGGAATAAACCGTGAGCGAGCCTGGAAGGTCGATATCATGGGCAATCTGCGCGCCCCGGAAGACCGCTTCAACCTGGGTGACATTGTAGCCATGCACGAACACTGTGACTTCACGGGACGGCCAGCCATTGTCGGTCTGCTCTTCTTTGAGCCGCGAAGCCAACTGTGACCGTTCGCTGATGGCGATCTGTTCGGACAAGGTGAATTCTGTCTGAGGATCGGGATTGCCATGGGAGAAGTTCAAGGTTCCCGCCTTGCGTCCCGAAGGGATGGAAACTGTCATTTCCATCAGTTCGACATTAGAAGATCTGCGGTGCCGATATGTCCCATCTGCTTCTTTGCCTCTCACGGAAGCAACGAACACAGTGTGCTGCTTGCCAATCTGTTTCGCGGCCGGAAGAACCGGAGAGTAATGCCGGTCGGCACACCCGGACAGCAATACCAGCAACACTGCAGCACAAATTACTCTCACAAATTCGCCTCCCCAGCGTGCTAAAATGGTAACATGGGCGAAACTGGCTCCCAACAAATTTGCTTCCGCTTTCAACTGCTCCTTTGATCCGCATTGCCGGATGCAGCTTAGTTCGACCCAACCTGTTCATGATAGAAATCTGAAAAGGCATGACAGAAATCTAGAAGCCGCGTTTTTCCCCGCTCGCTAAGTTGAAAGCGCTAAAGTGGTCATCTGGAAGAGACGCACTAGCCTTATCGACGTGTTCTTTTGCTGGGGGGCGGGCAATGCTCAAGAAATCCTCGATCCGTCTTTTCCTTCTGTCACAGATTTTCCTGGCAACGCTGCTGCTACCGGTGCCGTCACTTTCGCAATCCGCACCAACGGTGGACGTTGCAAGACCCCTCGAAAAGAAAATTGTTGAGTGGGACGAGTATACCGGCAGGTTTGAAGCAGTTGAGACAGTTGTGCTTCAGGCAAGGGTTTCAGGGTATCTGGATGGCATTTTCTTCGATGAAGGCCAGCTGGTTGAGAAAGGCAGCCTGCTGTTCGAAATCGACCGGCGGCCGTTCGAAGCGGCTGTGGCGGAGGCTGAAGCAAGACTCGCCGCCGCCCTGGCACAGCAGGACATTGCCCAAATCGAAGCAGACCGGGCGGAGGAACTGCTGGAGCGCGCTGTCGGCCCCAGGAGCGAAGCCCAGCGGCGCGGCGCTGAGCTGGCGGAGGCAATAGCCAATGTGGCGATAGCCGAAGCGCTGCTGCAAAGAGTTCGTCTCGACCTCGAATTCACAAGAATCTATGCGCCGATTTCCGGCCGGATCTCCTCCACTGAAATTGATGTCGGCAATCTGGTGCAAGGCGGAAGCAGCGGTGCCACTGCTTTGGCGAACATTGTCACTGTGGACCCGATCGAATTCGCGTTTTCAGTCTCCGAGGCCGATTTCCTCCGCTACACCCGGCTGTTTATGTCTGGCGAACGCCCGTCCTCGCGGGAAAGGGAGAATCCCGTACAGGTCAGGCTGATGGATGACGGGGAGTGGGCCCACACGGGCCGGATGACCTTTGTGGACAACAGGATCGACCCCAATTCGGGAACTTTGCTTGGCCGCGCGACCCTTCCCAACCCTGACCAGTTCTTCCAGCCTGGCCTGTTCGGGCGCCTGCGCCTGCCCGGGTCAGCCGAATACACGGCGCTGCTGATCCCGGACAGGGCCATCGTCACCGACCAATCGAGGAAAATCGTATATGTCGTGGCTGATGGTGACGTCGTCGAAGAGAAAGGCATCACTCTTGGTCCTATTCATGAAGGGCTGAGAGTGATCAGGACAGGCCTGGACCCCGGTGACCGCGTCATCGTCTCGGGGCTTCTGCGCGTGCGCTCAGGCACCAAGGTGGATCCGACCGAGGTGGATCTGCCAGACATCCCGATGGATTGAGCCGATGAAGATCGCGCATTTCTTCATCGAGCGGCCAATCTTTGCAGCTGTGCTTTCGATCCTGATCACATTGATCGGCACTGTCGCCTACCTGCGCCTTCCTGTGACGCAGTATCCTGAAATTGTCCCTCCCACCATCCAGATCACCGCAAGCTATCCGGGTGCTTCGGCGGAAGTCGTTGCCGACACTGTGGCCACGCCGCTCGAACAGGAGATCAACGGCGTGGAAGGCATGCTCTATATGCTCAGCCAATCCACATCGGATGGGCGTTTGGCGCTCACTGTCACGTTCCAGCTGGGCACCGATCTGGACAAGGCCCAGGTGCTCGTACAGAACCGTGTGGCAATTGCAGAGCCAAGGCTGCCCGAAGACGTGCGCCGCCTGGGCATCCAGACACGCCAGAACTCGCCGGACCTGATGATGGTCGTTCACATGCTGTCACCGGACGGCTCGCGGGACCAGCTTTACATCTCCAACTATGCACGCGCGCAAGTGGTGGACCGGCTGCTGCGGATTGATGGCGTGGGGCAAGCAACGATCTTTGCGGAACGCGCGTATTCCATGCGGGTCTGGCTTGATCCGCACCGGATCTCCGCGCGTGGTTTGACGGCGTCTGAAGTTGTGGCTGCTTTGCGGGCCAACAATGTGCAAGTGGCCTCGGGCATCGTAAACCAGCCGCCGGTTCCGGTGTCCGGCGCATTCGAACTGGGGGTCGAAACACAGGGCCGCCTGATTGAGCCCAGCGAATTTGAAGACATCGTCATCCGCGTCGACCAAACAGGCCGGAAAATCCGCGTTCGCGATATCGGCCGTGTCGAACTCGGAGCGCAGAGCTACGGTACGAACGGCTATCTGGATGACAGTACAGCGCTGCCGATCGGAATCTTCCAGCGTCCTGGGTCGAATGCGTTGGAAACTGCGGATGAGATCCGCGCGCTCATGGATGAGCTTGCAGGGGATTTCCCGCCAGGGGTCGCCTACGACATCATCTACAACCCGACCGAATTCATCGAAGAATCCGTGAAGGCCGTCTATGTCACCATCGAAGAGGCTGTTCTTCTCGTGGTGCTTGTTGTCGTTCTCTTTCTTCAGTCGATGCGGGCCTCCATCATCCCGATCCTGGCAATCCCGATATCGCTGATCGGAACCTTCGCCGTTATTGCCGCCTTTGGCTTTTCCTTGAACAACCTGACGCTCTTCGGCCTGGTGCTGGCAATTGGCATCGTCGTGGACGATGCCATCGTGGTTGTTGAAAATGTCGAACGCTACCTGGCGGAGGGGCTTTCACCGCGCGAAGCCGCCCACAAAACGATGGACGAAGTGTCCGGAGCCCTGGTTGCAATTGGGCTTGTGCTCTCAGCCGTTTTCATCCCCGCAGCCTTTATTGAAGGCATAACCGGGCAGTTCTTCCGCCAGTTTGCAGTGACAATCGCCACTGCAACCATAATTTCGGTTCTGGTCTCTCTGACTTTGTCCCCCGCGCTCGCGGCGCTCTTGCTGCGCCACAAGAGTGGAAAACGCAAGGCCCCCCGCTCGGCTGCAGGCCGCTTCTTCGCTGTCCTGATGTGGCCATTTTCCCGTTTCGGAGCTGGTTTCAACTGGGCTTTTGACCGCATGGCCGCGGGCTATGCGCGGCTTGTCCGCGGCCTGTTGAAGGTCAGCGTTCTGGCCCTTGTGGCTTATGCCGGCCTGATTGCTTTGACAGCTTATCAATTCTCGCGCGCGCCTCAGGGATTCATTCCCGATCAGGATCAGGGTTATTTGATCGCGGTTGTTCAACTGCCGCCGGCAGCATCGCTTTCGAGAACCGACACGGTTATCGAGGAGGCCTCACGGGCGTTGCTGGCGATCGAGGGTGTCGAACACACTGTCGGCCTGGCCGGCTTGGATGCGGCCACCTTCACCAATGCCCCCAATGCTGGTGCGATTTTCTTTACCACCGCGCCATTTGACGAGCGCGCGGCCACGGGGCGCAGCAACAACGTCCTGATCGGCGAGGCATTTGCGGCACTTTCCGCGATCAAGGAGGCAAATATCTTCGTGATCGCCCCACCGCCTGTCCGCGGAATAGGCAGCGCCGGCGGCTGGAAGCTCTACATCCAGGACGAGCGCGGGCGCGGCCTGCAGGTGCTCGACGACATCGTCAAGCAAATCCTTCCCATCGCAAACGAGAACCCAGCGCTTATTCAGGTTTTCTCGCTTTTCAACACCGCAACGCCAAAGATCTACGCTGATATCGACAGGGTGAAGGCCGAGGAACTTGGCGTGCCGCCGGAACGGGTGTTTGAAACGCTCTCAGTCTATCTGGGGTCGGCCTTCGTCAACGATTTCAACTTCCTGGGCAGAACCTATCGGGTTACAGCCCAAGCCGATGGTGTGTTCCGTGACCAGCCGGAGGACATTCTCGGTCTTCGTACCCGTTCGGACAATGGCACGATTGTTCCGATTGGCTCCGTGGCGCGCCTGGAAGAGACGTCAGGACCATACCGGGTCCCGCGTTACAATTTGTTCCCCGCCGCGGCAATCCAGGGCGCGGCGCCCCCCGGTGTTTCCACAGGTGAAGCAATTGCAGCGATGGAAGCCTTGCTGGAGGAAACGCTGCCCGACGGGTTCGGATTTGAGTGGACTGAAATCGCACTGCAAGAAAAGCTGGCAGGGAACACTGCAATCTTTGCCTTCGGGCTTGCTGTGGTCTTCGTCTTTCTGTTGCTCGCTGCGCAGTATGAAAGCTGGCTGCTGCCGCTTTCCGTCATCCTGATTGTTCCAATGTGCTTGCTCGCGGCCATTTCAGGCGTCCTGTTCCGCGGTTTTGACAACAACATCCTCACCCAAATCGGCTTTGTTGTTCTTGTCGGCCTGGCGTCAAAGAATGCGATCCTGATCGTTGAATTTGCCAAACAAGCGGAGGATCAGGGCATGAACCGGGTTGAAGCCGCGGTCCAGGCAGCCAAGCTTCGCCTAAGGCCGATCCTAATGACATCTTTTGCCTTTATCCTTGGAGTTGTCCCCCTTGTGATTGCCTCAGGCGCAGGAGCCGAAATGCGCCAGGCTCTCGGCACCGCGGTTTTCTCCGGGATGCTCGGCGTCACCTTTTTTGGCCTGCTGTTTACCCCTGTGTTCTATGTCACTTGCCGCTGGCTCGGCAGTTTCTGGGAAAACGCGCGTGGCAGCTCAGCAAGGGCTGAGCCACCCCAGGAAGGCTGACAGCGATCATTATTGCGTCCCTGCAGACCACGGTATTGCTAGAAGCTTTGTGATCGCATCGCTCCTGGAGTGACACCAAAATGCGCCTTAAAACTGCTGGTCAGATGTCCTTGGCTTGAGAACCCGCAACGGAGTGCAATCTCGACTATTGGTTCTTTGGTATGAAGGAGAAGATCCCGAGCGCGCTCACACCTTCTGCGCCTGACATACTTCCAAACAGGTTCCGACATTACCGATCGAAACGCCCGGGCGTAGTGACCAGGGCTCAACGAAGCGATGGCTGAAAGTGTCTCAACGTCCAGCGGTTCACCCAGGTGAGCTTCGATGTATTCAACCGACCTTTCAACTCTACGGTCTGCTCCCCGAATTGAAACAGGGTCGCGTCCAATACCAGCCCAGTAGATCCCACGGCTGATTATCGCCAAACCAATGCTTTGGACGTACAGAGGGTCGACCTCCTGGTGTCTAAGGTGATCACTTAGAAGAAAGCTCAGCGGCCCGACTGCAGGATCCTGTGCAAAATTCAAGAATTGGCGAGGAAGGTCTCTTCCATCTAGCTTTTCGGCTTCAAGATGCGACGCCCGCTCAGGGTGCAGCTCCATTAAAACCATCCAGTCAGGATTGCGCAGCCTAACTCGAAAATCAGTTTCCGGTGGCACCCACCCGATGCAGCTCGCTGGCAGCACCTCGCGTTTAAGCTTGTCCGTGCCAACAGCAATCTCATGGAAAGTCTGCACAGGCTTCACGCAAACAATATGCGGTCGTGTAAAGTAACTCACAGCCACTTCACCAGGCGGCAACGCCGCCAGCAACAATCCATTCATCACATGCCTATGCTGCAATTCCGGTATGCCCGATGTTGGCTTCTCAGGAAAAGGCAGCTCAGAGTAATTGGTGTGCATTTTACAAACACTGAACTGGATTTAAATTTCCCCATTCAGCGCAACGTCTGATAAAATGAAATCTGCGAACCATTGCATGCCTCCTGTTTGCAGTGCTTTGAGGTCAACTGGCAGTAATTTTCCTTGAGATGTTAACTTAAGAGGAAGTTTTCGCCTAGCGGAGAAACTCGCATTCAATCGTTGACAAGATACAAGCTCCTAAACATTTGAGGAGCATCGCCTTTAGAAGGGCTCCACCTCAAATCACGCATTTTGACACCAAGAGACTAACCCGAATTCGCTCTAGACGAATGTAGCCGCCTAACCGCCGCGCGGAACCCATGGCCCGCATGATAGCCACTTCATTGTACTCTTCTTCTAAGGATAAACATCACTGCAGGCCCGACCACATGCAGTATCAGCGCAGCCATCATGCCGGAAACAAGGAGAGCACGGATCCAAAGAGGTTGCGCCTCCAAAAACTGCCCAAATAACGCGAATATGACAAGAACCGTCAAAAAGGCGCCGGCCCAAGTGAGCATAAATCGTTGCATGAGTTATTTCTCCTTCCTTTCGAACACCATGAAAGATGCTCGGGGGTCACGTTCAATTTGAGCGCTATGCACTTTTTGGCGTTTGGCATCTCTCATGTGCCAGCGCTCCGCTCAAATCTCCCATTTCTTCTCGACCTGCATTTCAGTTTTAGAACAATTTGCGCCTTTAGGGTTGAAATTCATCTAGGGTCTTCTGATTGAGGAGGTCAGCTTGTGTTTTTCTCCTAGACAAACCAGTTTTCAGAGATGTGCCTAACTCCTAAGCCGTTCAAATGAGTGCTGCAGGAAGTTCTTTTCTGCTCCTGGCCAGACGCAAGAAACTCAACGTTTGGTGCCCCTCTCAAACAGGCAATGCCGAATACGAAGGCGATTTTTCCGCTTGAGTTCTTGAAGAGCTGAGACCGACACGTCCCGGATTAGCTTTGCCGAAGTGCCGGCCTCAGGTTTGAGTTCATGGCGGTAGCTTGGATTTCCCGCTACAGCGGTCAATCAAGCTATCATTTGGCCCCTGCCGCGCGTTCCAGGTTCTCCGCTTCCCGCTCGATGAAGTCCTGCAGTGTCGAAGGCTTCCGGCCAACGGCCCGCTCAAAGGCTTCACTGTCGAAGGTTTGATCTGCATTCGGGATTTCACCGGCCGCATTCAGCCTGAACTGGTCCCGGATACACGCCATGTAGGTGGCATCCGCACCAGCGCTGACCGCGCCTTCGTAAAAGACCTGGGGGTCCAGCGGGGCAACATCCACTTGCCGCCCTATTTGGGCACCGATCTTTTCCGCAACGTCTGGGATGCTCGCGGCGTCATATCCCAAACGCCAGACCTGCTGGTTAAACCCGTCTGCGTCTTTGAGAGCCGCTACGGCAATCGCCGCCACATCATGTGAATCCACCCAGCTCCATCGCGCACTGCCGATCAGATTGACCAGCGCGCCATTTTGCAGCCAGCCGAACTTCAGCACGTTCTGCATATAGGCTTCGGGCCGAATGTGGGTGTAGCGGAACCCAAGTTGTTCGATGTACGCCTCGATCATTTGGTGCCAGCCCCAATGGGCGACTTCAGAAGTGTCAGCACCCGATGCGCCGATGTGAACGATGTGGTCGACTCCGGAACGCTTTGCAGCATCGATGACCCGCTTTGATTGCCTCAGCATGTCGACCGAGTAGCCAGTCATCAGCAAGATCCCGTCGACGCCCGCTACGGCTTTCTCGATGGTGTCCTTGTCGTCCAGTTCAAGGTGAACCGGTTCTACGCCGAGGCTTCTCATTGCCTCTGCCTGATCGTCCCGCCGTACCGCAGCGAGCGTTTTGATCTCCTTGTCCGAAGAAAGCTGGCGGACAACTTCTGAGCCGACATCACCTGTCGAACCGATGATCAGAAGACGGCGTTTTTTGCTGGAGCTCATGGTATTTTCCTTTCCTAACCGGTAACCATTTATGTTTGCTGGACTATCCGCTGATCGGGTCCTTCTGGACATCACCCGCTTCGCCGGCCCAGCCGGTTTCCCGCAGCCAATCTTCAAACGACCGGAGCCCAGGGTGGATTTTCCTCAGACCGTCATAGTCGCGCGGGACAGAGTGCCCGTGCCTGTAGAACAGGAAGTTGTTCAGAACGTCGTGCGCATTTGGCAATCCAGAGGCGAGAAACTCTGCATCACTGGGCGGCATGTATTCCGCCGGCACACCTGTCACCTGAGTGAATGTGTCGACGGCATCTTTGATCTTTGGCGCGTCGGAGCCAATCCGCAAAGTTCTCCCAGCCCAAGCCTTCCGGTCGCCGAACATAATGCGGGCAAAGGCTCCAATGTCATCGAGAGCAACCATCGGCCATTTTGCGTCACCTGCAAGCGGCCCCCGGAAAATCAGGCCTTCCCGCCCGTCGCTGAGCCGGCCCCTTTCCGGAAGGAAAATGCTTTGAAAGTTCTCGATGTAGGGTTCGGTGACAAGCACCGAGACACTCTTTGAATACCAGCCATCAGGGTCCTGGCGGAAAAACTCGTCTGATCTCCGCCAATCGATCTCATGTTCCACCGACGCCTTGGCATCATAGTGCGGAACCGGAATTGCTCCGTTGGACAGGTTCCCGGCAGCATCAAGAGAGGAATGAATGAAGTGCTGAAGCCCTGCGTCCTCGGCGGCCTGCATGACAGCGAGACCGTGCCGCCGCTCGCGCGTGACCGATTTCTCGCCCACGGACCAGAAGTTGGTGTTTGAGAACGCTCCGTATGCTCCTTCCATTGCTTTGGCGATACTTTGCGGGTCGTCCAAGTCTCCGCGCACGAACTCCAGGCGGCTGTTCCCGGCCTTCATGGCCTTTGCACGCGCGCTGTCGGGATCTCGCGACAGAATCCGAACTGCCCAATCTTGATCGCGGTCCTCAAGAAGCGCGTTGGTAACTGCGCGGCCCATTGCACCGGTGCCGCCGACTATGACGATTGTCTTGCTCATTTCAGGTCTCCATTCACCTATTGACTGCCGTGTTCCGGCTCACTCGTGTCGTGTCCAGCAAGCTAGGAGACCCGCGCTATCATTTGAAACGCACTCTGCAGATAAGTAATATCCATGCCATGGATAGCCTGAGAATTGACCTGAACCTTCTCTTCGTTTTTGAGGCCCTGCTGAACGAACGGCACGTTACGCGCGCCGGACACCGATTGGGTCTCAGCCAATCAGCCACAAGCAGCGCCTTGCAACGGCTGCGCCATTCCCTGAAGGACGACCTGTTCGTGAGGACAAGCGACGGCATGCAGCCGACACCGCGCGCCCTTGAGTTGGAAGAGCCTCTTCGCCGGGCGTTGCAGGATATTCGTTCTGCAATTGATAGCGGCGATTTCGAACCGTCGGCTGCCCGGCGCGTGTTCACCATTGGGGCGAGCGACTATGATGTTGCCTTGCACATCCCCCGGCTTGCGCAGCGTCTCTCATTGGAGGCTCCGGGTATAGACATACGCGTTCTGCCTCACACAAACATTGATGCCGTGGCTCAAGTTGACAGCGCTCAAGTGGACGTCGCGATTGGATGGTTTCCCCGCTCTCCTCAGCGGCTGCACAAATCACTGCTGTTCCAGGAAACCTTTGTTTGCGTGATGAGAAGAGGACACCCGCTGGCCGGGAAACTGCTATCCCTTGAAGAATTTGCAAATGCGTCACACCTCTTGGTGACCTTGATCGGGGACACGACGGGCATCGTTGACGATCTCCTGGCTGAACGAGGTCTGGACCGCCGTGTGGCAATGACCATTCCGCATTTCGCTGCCGCACCAAGCGTGCTGGCAAACTCCAACCTGATCGCGTCCTTGCCCAAGCGGTTGGCCGACAGATTTGCAGACCAATACGGCTTGGTGACGCAAAGCCTCCCTTTCCAAAGCTATCAGACCAAGCATGAAATGCTTTGGCACCCTCGGGTCGACCGGCACTCAGCGCACAGGTGGCTGAGAAAGACGCTGTCTGACATCATCAGCGGTTTTCCGGCTGAATAGTGTGGTCTCAACTGAAAATGATTGCCTACCGGAAGCTCAGACAGGCCTCTGAACTTCAAACCGTGAATAGATGAGCCCGGCCTTCAATGGCCGGGCTCCGCATACGCGCCGCTTGGGAAAAAATGGAGGTCAACGGCGCGAAACACCGCGGCCGCATTTCCGGGCGGCCAGTAATGCCAATAGGATCGAAAATTTCAAAGAACACGCCGGCATCCAGCTCAAGACAAGAATAGTCCTGCTGAGCTGCGCAGGATTTCAGATTACCAACATACCTTTCCAATACCGTGCATTCTGAATGCTTTGGCGCGGTTTGGATGACATGAATAGCAGCTGACACACTTCACTTGCGAAGAAGGCCGGATGCTTGCAGTCTTTCCAGACTGCACTACATGCGTTCACCAACGAAGCTGGTTTTGGCAGGTTTGCAAGGGAACAGACCTGCTCGCCAGCTATGTGTTTCCAATTTCGAGACGCCTCTCATCGCGGATTTTCTGGCAAACGTTTGAGAACTCCGAAGACAGCACGGCGGGGCCAAGCCAAAGGAGACCGACGGATGGAAAGCCTGGCAGCCAACCTGCGCGAAATGACCCGAACGCCGCTGCATCAAAGCCACGTTGACACCTTGAGAGATTTGGGAAGCGAACTCACCTATTCAGCTGGCCAGATCATCGCCGAAGTCGGCGATCCAATGGACAGGTTTCTGTACATCCTGGACGGCAGAGTTGAGGTGATCGATCCCTACACCAGGGAAGCCTACCTGCCAGACTCCCTCGGGCCAACACAGTTTTTGGGAGAAATCGCCTTCCTCAGCGGCGGTTCTTACACGCTGCCGATGCGCGCCAAAGAAGATACCCGTGTCATTGCAGTTCCCCGGAAACTGATGCTGGATGCGATGTCCCGCATCCCGGAAATGTCGGACATCGTGATTTCGGTTTTTGCCGCACGCAGACGGCGGCAGATCGAAGACGGGGACAGCTCGCTCAAACTCATCGGCGTTGATCAAGACCGCAACATACGCCGTATTGCCGAGTTTGCGATCCGCAACAAGATCCCTTTCCAGACGATGGAGCTGGGATCAGCCGACGCCGACGATGTCAGGCAAACTTGCCACCTTATGGGGGAAAAGCCAGCCGTGGTGTTCGGCCACAACCGTGTCGTTGACGACCCGACGCCGGCAAAGGTGGCGCAGCTTTTGGGCCTTGAGCAGGCATTCGAATGCGATGAAACCGTCGACGTGCTGATTGTGGGCGGCGGGCCGGCTGGCGTGGCGGCGGCGGTCTACGCCGGGGCAGAAGGGCTTTCCGCTGTTCTGGTGGAAGATCTTGCTGTTGGCGGTCAGGCCGGCACATCCAGCCGGATCGAGAATTACATGGGGTTCCCGACAGGCATCTCCGGGGCCGATCTTGTTTGGCGCGGTGAGGTTCAAGCCATGAAGTTTGGAGCCCGCTTCCTCAGGCCCAGGCGCGCCACCCGGCTGGAGCATCGCGAAGACGGCATCTTCTGCGTGACGCTGGACAATGGGCAAGAGCTGTGCGCCAAAGCCGTGGTCGTTGCGACAGGTGTTCAGTACCGGCGGCTGCCCTTGGACGGGCTGGAGGGATTTGAGGGGGTTGGCATCTACTATGCTGCGACTGAAATGGAGGCACGTTACTGCAAGGGCTCGGACGTTGTCGTCGTGGGGGGAGGCAATTCAGCCGGGCAAGCTGCAATGCACCTGTCGCGAACCGCGAAACATGTCCATGTTCTGGTACGCGGCGATAGTCTGGCCGCGTCGATGTCCGACTACCTGCTGTCGAGACTGGACGCTGATCCTGCGATCACCATCCACTACCGGTCACAACTCAAGAGCCTGCATGGCGGAGATGCCATGAGCAGCGTCACTGTCGACCGCGATGGAACGGATTGGCGTCTGGACTGCCCCGCCGCGTTCATCATGGTCGGTGCGGCTCCCAACACCGGCTGGCTGGCAGACACCTGTCAACTGGACGAAAAAGGCTTTGTTTTGACGGGCTCTCAGGCTGGAACGGCCTCAACCTTTGCAACGTCATGCCCGGGGCTGTTCGCCGTTGGGGATGTCCGTGCCGGATCGGTCAAACGCGTAGCATCCGCAGTTGGGGAAGGCTCCGTCGTAATCTCGCAAGTGTGGGAACACGTGCAGGAGTGACGGGCCACCGCTTGGCCCGGCTTGGGCATTCTCCCCAGAATGCCCAGTCCCGAAGAACCTGCGGCCAGCCGGGCTGATGCTTTAGAGCGGGCAAACCCGAGGTTGCCTGCTTTCCGCGTCAGGCAGTGCCGGGAAACTTCGCTGAGCGCTGACGAAGCTGCTCACTATTTTTTGGAGGGTATGACCCAATGATTTTGCTCATTAATCCGTTCCAAGTCTTCGACGGCCGGGAAGACGCGTTCTTGGAATTGTGGGATCAAACCGGAGCCATCTTCCGGCGCTCGGAGGGCTATGTCAGCGCCCGCTTATGCAAAGCACTTCCCAACCAGCCGCCCGGCCAGAGCGCCCCCTTCACCCATGTCAATGTCGCCGAGTGGCAAAGCGCAAAGCTCTATGAGGCTGCTCTATCGAACCCGGATATCCGGATTTTGGGCAAGGCCTATGCCAAGGTTTGCACATTCGACCCCGCGCTTTACGAGGTCGTTCGCGATCAGCCGCCGCTGTGACACACCCTGGCTTTCCGCAAGATTTCTGAATCCTGCGCCTGCGCAGAATAACACCTGTGCCGCCACGGGTATTATTCTGTTGATACTACTCAGAGCGAGGCGGTTTCATGTCAAATGACCATCCGGACGGCAGGGATTTTTCGCCCGAGCGCATGCTCGAAATTCTTGAACAGGAAGTCATAGCCTCAGGAGATAACGATGCATCCAGGGCCCTTGTGGACCGCACTCGCCGCCGGTTCCTGGGCGCAGCAGCCCTTGGCGCTGCCGGTCTTGCAACACTGACCGCAACTGGCAGCGCCCGTGCGCAAGACGCGGGGCAAAAACCCCGGATCATGGTTGTCTATACTACCGACACCAACACAACCCGCCGCGTGGCAGAGCGTGTCATTGCCGGGGTAAATTCAGTTGCAGTGGCCGATCCGCATCTGCTGGTTACGGGCCGGGAAGTTACCCGGGACCAGATGCTGGCCTGCGACGCGCTGATCATGGGCACGCCGGTCCGGCACCGCACGATGCATCACCGTCTCAAAGTATTCGTGGAAGAAGTCCTGGAGCGGCTTTGGCTGGACGATGCAATGGTGGGGATGATTGGTGCCACCTTTTCGGTCGGTGGCGGCCACGGGGACGCAGGCGCCGGAGCGGAACTTTGCCAGCTCAGTATGTCTGCCGCGATGGCGGCCAATGGCATGATCCTTGTCACTCTCCCGAAATCGACACCCGGAGCAGATCACGCCTGCCTGCACTGGGGGCCGGCCGTCCGCACGGGCGGGCCAAAGATGGAACCTGTATGGCCAACCGCATCAGCACTGGACTGCGCTTATCACCATGGTGCCAACGTAGCCCGTGTCACGGCGGCCGTGCGCTCGGCGAAAAGCCCCCTATTCGCTTCGGGCAACGTGTCGCCAACACCAGAGCTGGCAGCAGCCTTCCAAGCTGGCGCGGGTACAATGGAAACTGCGGAACGCGTTCCTCCTGCCGGTGCAAACCCTGCCTACAGGTCAGAAACCGACCCGAACTTCCCGTCAGGCGATGGGTTCAAGACGGGCCAAGAATGAGGAGATCCGCAATGCTTTTCCTGCCCGACCAGAGCCGGCTCTCCAACAGTGCCCTGAACTCCGGCGGCGCTGGAAGACAGCTTGATGCCCCTGCGCCTGATCCTGTCCTCTTATGAGAATTGCGGTCACAGGCCATTCTGGTTTCATCGGCGCAGCAGCAATCAGTCATGCGGAACGGCGCGGGCATCAGCTGGTGCGGGTGCTGCGCCCCGGAGCCCGCAAGATCACGCCAGCGGACAGGCACGCCGATCTCGCCGATACAGCCTCGCTGTTCGAAATCGCATCGAGTGTCGACGCAGTACTGCATTGTGCGGCAAGCGAAGATCCGGCTGCCAGAAACCTCTCTAAGGACGCTTTGCATGCCCTGCTCAACGGCCTGCCCCCGGGCGGGCGCTTTGTCATGCAGGGTGGAAGCGCGGTGTTCGGCGACACCGGACCTGAGCCTGTCAAAGAGCCTGAATTCCGCCCGCCGCCAGCCCTGGCAAGCCGCGCTTGGCTCGAGCAGCAAGTATTGCAAGCGAAACGGCACGACGTCCGCTCACACATCGTTTATGGATCTTTGATCTACGGCGGTGCGCGCGCGGCAATCCCCGAAGCTATGATCCGTGCCGCCTTGAACACGGGCGCTGCGGTTTATTTCGGCGACGGTGATCAAGTCTGGTCAACGGCGCATGTGGACGACTTCGGCAGGCTTCTTGTCGATGCGCTTGAATGCGACACCCACAGGAGCTGCAAGTTGTTTGCAGCCGGGCATGCGATCCTGATCAGGCAAGTGTCGGCCATCCTGTCCTGTGTACTCGGCGTTCCTTCGCGGCCGGTTGCCAATAGCCAGGAAGCCGATGCTTTCGGAACCTTCTCTGAACTGCTACAAATCAACCAGCACTTCTGCTCTGAAAGTGAACGCGCGCGCTTCGGCTGGAGGCCTGATTATTCAGATGACGCGGAACTGCTGATACGTGAGCTGGCCTTCCATGCGGCCCACTTCGCGCTTTAGCGATGGGCACCCAAATCTCAATCGGCGGCCCAGAAAGACGGCCTCTCTGGATCAGTCGCTGTAGCGGACAATCTGCTGATTACCGGCACGCTAGCGGTAGCGGGGAGGAATCAATGAACAAAGAGGTGAGCTTCGAGAATTTTGCCGACTATTTCACGAGGGGCGCCTGGTCCAAATACGTGACCCGTCTTTATCCCGGGCACGACAAGGTACACACACTTGTTACGCAGCAGCAGCCTGCTGGTTCGTTTCCTGACCCCGGCTTCGACGAGTTTTGCATACAACTCGTCACCCACGGCACACCAAACTGCAAAGTTGCTTTCGGGGGAGAGGCGTTTCACCTGAGGGCTACACCGGGCGTGCTCGTTGTGGCGCCCCCGAATGTTGACGCCGAGTATGAAATCGACGCTTCACACGGGCTGGCAACTCTAACGGTTCACAAGGATCTGCTGCACCGTTTCAAGGATCAATGCGACCAGGAACTGCCGGCCGATTTCGGCCAGTTGCACAGCCAATCGTTTTTCGACCCAATCGTGGAAACCCTTATCTTGCGCATGCTTGAGCACGCGCAGATGGAGCATCCTGTCAGCGATCTCTTCCTTGACGATGCGACGAACATGATTTTGACCAGCCTTTTCCACCGGAGAGGCGCGATCAATTCATCTGAAAGCCCGGTCAACCCGTTGACCAGCATTGAAGTCCAGAAAGTCGCGCAGCTTGTGGATGACCGGCTTGAGGAGAACCTCACCATTGCAAGTCTCGCCAGCATAACGTCCCTTTCTGACTTTCACTTTGCCCGCGCCTTCAAAGCGGCCACTGGTCAAAGCCCGCACCAGTTTGTTTTGAGCCGCCGGATCACGCGTGCCAAGGATTTGCTCGAAAACAGCCGCCTGCCCTTGGCGCAAGTCGCCGTCTCAGTTGGCTTCTCCTCACAAAGCCATATGACAGACGTTTTCCGCAAAAAGGTCGGAACAACACCCGGTCAGCTGCGGCGCGAGTTGCAGAACTGAATTAACGCGTCAGCCGCAAGAATTCAGAACGTCTTCCGCTGGCCGGAATATTTACCGCGCCAAAGGTGCTTTTCTTTCCCAGAGGCTAGCAGCCGGTGCTGCCCTCCAGAGTTCCCGGTTTACCTCGTTTGGCAATCCTGGCACCGGCCGGCCTCAGCAGAGCACAATTGATAGAAGGCCTCCGACAAATGAAGAACCTGTTCACCGTGGCCAACGCCGCGATGCTTCTGATTGACCACCAGGATGGCACAGTCAAACTGGCCCGCAATATCGGCTACAATCATCTCCTTGCGAACACCCGCGCCCTCGCCCGCACCGCCGCCGAGAATGGCATGCCTTTGGTTCTGACCAGCAGCCAGGAAGACAATTTTCAGGGGCCGCTTTTCAAGGATCTCGAAGAGATCGCTCCCGAAGCCTATGCCAATCGTGTCAAGCGGCCCGGTGTGGTCGATTCCTGGACTTATCAGCCCTTCAAGGATGCAGTTGAGGCCACCGGCCGGAAGAAACTCGTGATTGCCGGTCTGACAAACGACGTCTGCACCGTCTTTCCGGCGATCAGCGCGGTCGAGGATGGCTACGAAGTCCAAGTCGTGGTCGATGCAGGCGGTTCGCCAACACAAGAGGCCGACGACATAGCCGTCGAACGAATGCGGCGGGCAGGCGTAGGGATTACCTCTACCAACCAGGTGATGGCCGAGCTTGCTACCGACTGGGCTTCTGATACCGGCCAGAAAATCCAGACCATCATGTACGAGGAAATCCTGAAGCCTCTCGTCGAGGGGTGAGTATCAATGCCCGCGCACCCCACCCCGGATCAGATGCTCACCATGACAACCGCATTTTACGAAACTGCGGTGTCAGACGATCTGATCGGCGAGATGTTTTCCAAAGCAGCCTCCGATCACGCAGAGCATCTGGCTTCCTGGCTTTCGGTCATCTTCTGCGGGACGCAGGATTACCTGCAGGAACGCGGCGATCTCAGCTTTGTCATGTACAAGCACATGGGATTGAAAATTTCTGAGGCTCAACGCGCTAGATGGGCCCGCCTGATGATGGAAGCCGCTGGAGAGGTGTTTTCTGACGAGGCTTTCCTTCGCAAATATTCGCGGTTTGTCCACTCCGTCACACATAGCGTGCAGGAGGTCTCAAGCCTCGAGCCGGATGAATTAAGAAGAATAATCGGGCTCTCCGCGGGCCAGGAAATGAACCCAAGGGCTCAAGGGCGGCATCTGCCCAGGGGCGGCCCAAGAACCCATCGTAATCA
The DNA here is from genome assembly GCF_049056525.1 of Leisingera coralii. Lineage (NCBI taxonomy): Bacteria > Pseudomonadati > Pseudomonadota > Alphaproteobacteria > Rhodobacterales > Roseobacteraceae > Leisingera > Leisingera coralii. Next base: position 118,131 of record NZ_JBHUPT010000029.1, read on the forward strand.
AACCCATCGCCAAAGGAGGAAGCCGTAATGACTAAAGTGCTGGTGCTATATTATTCAAGCTACGGGCATATCGAAACCATGGCCAAGGCCGTTGCGGAAGGCGCGGCCAGCGAAGGCGTGGAAGTGGTGGTGAAACGGGTCCCGGAAACTGCCCCTAAAGAGGTAGCGGAAGCGGCGCATTTCAAGCTCGACCAGGACGCCCCGTTCGCAGATGTCGAAGAGCTCGCCGGCTACGACGCAATAGTTGTGGGCGTCGGCACGCGATACGGGCGGATGGCAAGCCAGATGGCCGCATTCTGGGATCGCACCGGCGGCCTGTGGGCCCAGGGTAAACTCGTCGGCAAGGTTGGCGCAGCCTTCACATCCAGCGCGACGCAGCACGGCGGCCAGGAGACGACGCAATTCTCGATCCTGACCAACCTGCTGCACATGGGGATGACCATCGTCGGCCTGGACTATGGCTTTGGCGCCCAGATGAACAACGACGAGATTTCCGGCGGATCACCCTATGGCGCTTCGACGATCGCGGGCGGGGACGGCAGCCGTCAGCCTACCGGCACTGACCTGGACGGTGCGCGGTATCTTGGCGCGAAGGTCGCGCGCATCGCTGAGAAGCTGGCCACGTAACGGGCAGAGGCACACCATTTCCGACACCTGTGCAATTGGATGTGAAACCACTGCGGTAAGGGATCTTGCGTCCGGCATCCGTAAAGGAGGAGACACCCCTGCAAACTGAAGTCCCGCAATCAGACTGCGTCACTTTGGACAAGATCGGCCAGCAACAGTGCCACGGCGGAACTCTCAAACAGTTGCCCGCTCCAAAGTGCCGATACCGGCAATTCGGTTTCAGGCACATCTTTGAGAACCGGTACAAGGCGGCCGGCCTCGAGCTCAGGCTGGGCCAGGAATTTGGGCATTCGCGCGATGCCAAATCCGGCGACGCAGGCATCGAGGGTAGCGGGCATCGTTCCGGTTGCGATGCGCCAACGGGGCCTGACAACAGTTTCTCCGATGATCCAGCGATCGAACTGAGGCCGCGTCAGGATGGCATCATGGCCACTCAAGTCGCCGGCGCCGCGCGGGGTGCCGCGCGTCTTCAGGTACTCAGGCGCACAGTAAAACCCGATTCCGACGGCCCCGATACGGCGCTGTATGAGATCGCTGTCTTCAAGGTCGCCAATTCGAACCGCAACGTCCAGCCCGGCGGAAACAACGTTCAGCCTGTCGTCGGTCAGGACCAGGTCGATCCGCACATCCTGAAAGCGCCTCAGAAACGCGTGAAGGCGGGGGGCAAGCACAGCCTGCCCCCAGGCAGTCGGAGCAGAGATGCGGATCAGTCCCGCGGGCTGCGCGTGATCGGCAGAGAACTCCCGGTGTGCCGCCGCCGCCTCCGTGATCAGCGGGCGTATGCGTTCGAAGTAGCGCCGCCCGGTTTCCGTCGGCACCATGGACCGCGTCGAGCGGTTCAGGAGGCGTGTTCCCATTTCCGCCTCGAGCTGAGCGATCCTGCGGCTCACGGTGGCTTTAGGAATACCAAGCTTCCGCCCGGCAGCACTGAAGGATCCTTCTTCCACGACAGCCGTGAACAGCGCCATGTTTGCCAGACTCTGCGCAACCATTGTCTCATTCATGGAACAATGCCCTCTCAAAATGACGATCTTTATTCCGCCAGCGATACACCCAAATCAATAGCATCGCAAAGGAAGGGAAATGAAATGATCGACGGCACCCTCTTGGAACATGGTCTGGCAAAACGTAATGGACCGCGCCCGCTCACCACCAAAACCAACCCGCACAGCCAGCTTGACCAGCAGCCCCCGCAGCCGATGAGCCGGAAACTTGCCGAACGGATTTCTGCGCTGGACGGCGTGACCACCGGGCACAGCAACCGTGCGCCGCTTGGAACCCTGGGCTTCTTCCTGCCGGAGGGCAAGGGACCGTCCCGGGCGTTTATGCTTGGCCCGGAATTCGCCCACATCCACCCCGGTCCGGATCACAGTCTGCATATGACTTTGCCTGAATCCGTGCGCGCCGAGGCAATCGCCAAAGGATGGGCCGAACCGCACCCGCTGGCCGGTCAACCGACCGTTTCCAAGGACATCGTCCTCGTATTTGCACCCCGTGACGAGAGCGAACTCGACACGGTGACGCGCCTTGCAACCGCTTCCTGGGCGTACGCCCGGGGGATCAAATAGGGAGGCTGATATGGCCGGCTACAATGACGAGCGAATTACCAGTGAAAATGCTGCCTTGCTGCTGATAGACCATCAGTCCGGCATTATGCAGCTCGTGCATGATTACACGCCCGCGGAGTTCCGGTCCAACGTGCTTGCACTGGCAAAGCTGGGGCGTGTTTTCGACCTGCCCGTGGTGCTGTCTTCAAGTTACGAGGCAGGCCCGAACGGCCCGATCATCCCCGAACTTCTCGAGATGTACCCCGACGCGCCTGTGATCCGCCGCCCCGGCCAGATCAGCGCTTGGGATAACGAGGACTTTGTCGCTGCGGTGAAGGCCACCGGCAGGAAGAAGCTGATAATGGCCGGGGTGACGACCGATGTGTGCCTTGCCTTTCCGGCAATGCAGGCGGCGGCTGAGGGGTTCCAGGTCTACGCCGTCGTCGATGCGTCCGGCGCACATGATTATGCGACCCAGCAGATGGCTGTTCAGCGGCTTGCCGCGCACGGTGTCACAGCGGTCACCTGGCTCATGGTTGCCGCAGAGCTGCAGCGCGACTGGCGCAACCCCACGGCTGAACGCACCGGCGCAGTGTTCCATGAACACTTGCTGAACTACGGAATGCTGATCGACAACTTCAACTACAAACAAAGCCATCTGGAAGGTGAATGAGGGAGAGCGGCCTCCGTTGAAGGCGTTTGGCTGCACTGCCACGACCGCTCTCAAGTCCCGGAGAAAGGCGAGGAAGGTGTCGAAAGTACCGTGTCCCTGTTACAGTAGTTATGCTGAGGCAATGCACGTTGTTTCAACAGGTGCTGCTGCCGCCACGCGGAGCCTTCTTCAGCCGGGTTGCGCACGGTTTCCAGCTGCCAGCAGATGGTCCGCATTGTTACCAAGCGAGAGGCAGGATCGGCACGATGCAATCACCAGCTAGCCCAGCTCTCCCGCCTCTTGGCCTGCGTGTCCGCATGGTTGCTATTGCAGCGTTCGGCTGCATAGCATCCACGCTCTCCTCTCAAATCGGTGCCTTGTCCATCGGAGACGTCGCCGGAGCAATGGGGATGCCCGCAAACTCAGCATCCTGGCTCCCAACGCTTTACCTGTCCGTGCAGGCTGTTTCGGTGCCGCTTGTACCCATCTCGGTGATTGCCTTCGGGCCGCGCGCCGTTCTTTTGACTGCCGCTCTTGCCATGATTTTCGGATCGCTGGCTGAGCTCGCGGGCCAAGACATACTCCTGGTCGTTGTTGCGCGCGTCATTCAAGGGGCCGCAGCCGGGGTATTCCCCATCATGACAATGCTGCTTGTCATGAGATCCTTTCCGCCAGGAAAGGGTCAGCGGGAAGGCCTCCTGGTGTTCGCGGCCTCCACAAGCATCGCCCTGGGAGTGGCGGCAAGCGCAGCAGGCTGGATGCTAACTGAATTCTCGTGGCAGGCGCCGGTGGCTTTTCAACTGATATGGGCGGGCTTGGCCTTCCTGGCTGTATGGTCTCTGTTCCCGGCGCAACCTGCAAACATCGCCGTTTTGCGCAATGCGGATTGGCGGGGTTATTTGCTTCTGAGCTTCGGCACCGCGTTGCTGGTTGCCGGGCTTTTGCAAGGGGAAAGGCTTTTCTGGTTCGAAAGCAGAGTGATCACGTCGCTCGTGGTTTCCGGTTCCGTTTTGCTTTCAGCAGGTGCGGTCTGGCTGCTGACCTCAGAAACTCCGTTTGTGCAGATCAGGCTTCTGGCTATCCCTACGTTCGGATGGTCGATCTTTATGGCAGTTGCCTTGCGCTTTGCTCTGCTGGTTGTGGCCTTCGTGGTCCCCCAGTACTTGTTCAGGCTGCAAGGCTACCGGCCCGAAAACCTTGCCGACATCACAATCTGGATCCTGCCCTTTCACCTCGTTGGGTTCCCGCTTGCCTATTTCATGGCCCGCATGCTGGACCCGCGCCTGGTTTTGTTCCTGGGCCTCTCTTTCTTTGCTTCCGCGGCCTTTGTGAATATTGAGCTGGATCCGCTCTGGGCCGCAGAGCAGTTTCGCCTCTCGATGGCTTTCCTGGGCATCGGCCAGGCCTTTTTCGTCTATTCCCTTCTTGTGTTCGCAACCAATGGGCTGGGCCCGGCAGAAGGGCCGACCGCCGGCACATTGTTCAATCTGACCCGCATCGTGGGGCAGGCATTGGGAGTGGCGCTGCTGTCTACGTTCGTGACAGAACGCGAGAAATTCCATTCCAACCAGATCATTGACCACATCACCGCATTTTCCGGCAATGTCGAAGCCAGGCTGTCCCTGCTGACCCAGCAGTTCGCTTCGGCAAACCCGGATCCGGTGGCAAACGGCCTGCGTGCCAGCAGTACACTGAGCCGGCAAGTCGCTGACCAAGCCTATGTTCTAGGATACAGCGATGCTTTCTTTGTCCTGACAGCATTCCTTGCGGTTTCGGCATTCCTGGTTTGGATGCTGCCAGACATTCGTGTGCGGAAGGCGGAACCGCTCCCCCGCTCTGAAACCGTATCGCCAAGGTGAATAGGAGTTAGCAATGAGTGCAATAGGGCGTGTTTTTTCGGCAATCGGGATCTTCGTTGTCATTGGCGGATCCGCATTTGGCGCCCTGCGGTACTGGAACAGCAAAAGCGCGTTCGTCACCACGGAGAATGCTTACGTCAAAGGCGAGATTACGTCGATTGCTGCACGGGTGCCCGGATATGTCGTCGAGATTTTCGTGGACGACAATCAGAAGGTCACGGCGAAGCAGCCGCTTTTCCGGGTGGATCCCAGAGATTTCCGGGCCGCCCTTGCAGAAGCTGAGGCCGCGATTGCCATACGCCAGGCCGCTCTGGTCAATCTCGATGCCCGCCGGGTTCTGCAGAACGCACGGGTCCTGGCCGCGCGCTCCAGTCTGGCCGCAAGCAAAGCCCAGGCCGACTTCGCCAGCGCAGAGTATCAACGCGCCGAACGGCTCTTTGACACTGGCTCAGGCACCGAACGGCGGCTGGAGGATGCGCAGGCTGCGGAAATCGTGGCGCAGGCCGAGTTCGAGGTATCTGAGGCCGCACTTGGCCTCGAGACAGCCCAGATGGCGGTTCTGGACGCCGAAGAGGTCTCTCTGCAGGCCGAACTCACCGCCGCCAACGCAGCGCGCGACAAAGCCAGAATTGCACTGGAAGACACGCAAGTATGGGCGCCGGCCGATGGAACGATTTCCAGCCGCCGGACAAGGATCGGTGAGTTCGTTCCAGCCGGGGTCCGGACAATGGCACTGGTCCCCGACCATGCTCTATGGGTTGAAGCAAACATCCGCGAAACCCGTCTTTCCCGGCTCGCTCCGGGCGATCGCGCAGAAGTGTATGTCGACTTGCTCAATGATGCTGTTCTCTGCGCCACAGTTGAGAGCATTGCACCTGCTGCCGGCAGCGAGTTCGCCCTGATACCCCCTGACAATGCCACGGGCAACTTTACGAAGATTGTGCGGAGGTTTGCCGTACGCCTCCGGTTCGACCAGGACGCGCCATTGCTTGACCGTATCAAACCAGGAATGTCCGTCGAACCGCGTATCGCAATTGGCTCACATTCAACCGGTTCACCGCAAAGGGGGCTTCTCCACGTGCTGCAAAAGCCATTTAAATGCAGTGCTGATGGCCCCGTCGAACCGCCTGCTCCCTTGCTGCGGGTACTCCCGCCCCATCCGGGATTGGAAGCAGATTAACTCGTCTGCATATTGCCAGAGAACCTGCCGCTAGTTCCCCAGCTGGAAACCTCTTCCCTGTCCTTTCTTGCCCTTGTAGCTGCGCATTTATGCGCTGGCGGCGAAGAGTTTGCTTGGTCATACCGCGACTCCGGATCTTCCGGCAGCTCAAGCCTCTGCCGGCCTCCTGCCTAGCTGATGATATTTCCAGAAGTTTTTGCTGCAAAAGGCTGATCAGCCAGAAGCAGATCTTGAACGCTAGAGGGCTGCCTTGACTTGCGAGAGAGGTATCCGAGCGAAGTATGGTCCTGCCCCTGCCTATGTGGTCAGGGCGTTCGCCAGAAAGTCAACGAAAACGCGCACGCGCGACGGCATAAGGCGCCGGTCTAAAAATACCGCGTGAAACGGGGTCGACGGCGGCCGGAATGCGCTCAGAACCTCAATCAGTTCACCCGAGTTCAACGCTGATTTTGCCATGTACGCAGGCATCTGCGATATCCCCATTCCTGCCTGTGCGGCCAGCGCGACCCCTTGTCCGTCGGAGCAGCTGAATTGGCCCTTCGGACTATGGCGAAATGTGGCGCCGTCCCGTAGGAACAGCCAGGGAGCCGGCCGCTTGGTCGCATCATTCCTGAAACTCAGGCACTCGTGTCTGTCGAGATCCTCAATTTCCAGCGGTGCGCCGTGCTTGTCGAGGTAGGCAGGTGATGCGCAGGTGACAAGCTGATCATCGAAGAGCTTACGCGCGATCAAAGTGGCGCTGTCAGCAAGCGCTCCGGCCCGGATTGCAACGTCGATTGTGTCACCGATCAGGTCGGCCAACCGGTCCTCCAGCCGTAACTCCAGGTCGACCTCGGGATAGGTGTCCCGAAACTGCGGCAGAAGAGGGATCAGCGCCAGCCTTCCAAAAGCCGCCGGGGCGCTGACCACCAACCGTCCCGACGGGGTCGCGATGGCATTCGTCATCTCTTCGCGAAGCGCAGTGAAATCCCGCAGCAATGGGCGCACCCCTTCGAGAAAGCGCTCGCCTTCCGGCGTCAGGCTGACGCTGCGCGTTGTCCGGTGCAGCAGCTTTACGCCAAGATCCTCTTCCAGCCGCGTGATGGCCTTCGATGCGGCCGAGGCGGTCATGTCCAGCCTCCGCGCTGCCTCGTTGAATGCGCCGGTATCCGCGATCTCGACAAATATCACGGTGCCGGACAGGGGCGGAAGTCCATTCATGACATTTAGTCCACTCTGACGGTCCTGAGAGCCGATTTTTCCGAGCTTACCCCTGCGCAATATTGAACAGCAAGACGCAACCAGGCTTGAAAGGTGAAAAGCCATGAAGATCGGAATTATCGGTGCGGGCGGTATCGCCAAGACATATGGCAAGCTTTGGCGTGTCGCCGGGCACCAGGTCATGCTCTCGTCCCGCACAGCAGACACCCGTGAAAGTGCAGCCCGGTCCATCGGCGTGCAGTCCGGCACTCCGGAAGAGGCCGCCGCCTTTGGCGACGTGGTCCTGCTGGCGGTCAACTACTGGACCCTGGAAGATGCGATTGCCCGGATCGCACAATTCGTGACCGGCAAACTGGTCATCGATGCCACCAACCCGCTTCAGTATGCCGAAGGCGGCGGGGTTGAACGGGTCATCGCAGAGGACGAAATCGCGGGCCTTGTCATGGCCCGGAAGCTCCCGGCAGCCCGGATTGCAAAGGGGTTCACGACGCTCTGGACCGGGCACGTCGAAAAGCATGCCGATCCAGCAAATCCAAAGGTTGCCATGACGCTGGCGGCCGATGACCAGGCCGATCGTGCCGTTCTTGCGGCGCTCGTGCGTGATGCGGGCCTTGTCCCGGTTGACCTTGGCACGCTGGCACAATCCCGCCCGCTCGATCCTCCGAGCCCGATCTGGAACGTGGTCCTGACGGCAGAGGAACTGGCCGCCCGGCTCATTGAAGACCAGCAGGCTTCTACTGAGGCGGAGGCTGAAAAATGACCGCCCTGGATACCTCCACCGGTTTTGCTCATCCGTTAGCGCGCGCCCCGCGCGCGCTGACGCCTGTCGTGTCGGCAGCCCTGTTTCTCGAGGCTATGACGGTCTCGATCACGGCCATCGCCATCCCCAGCATGCAGGCTGATCTGGGGGCCTCCCTGGCCGTCCTGCAATGGACCCACGGCGCCTTCATCATCGGATTTGCCGGTCTGCTGCTTCTGGGCGGCAGAGCGGCGGACCTGTACGGGCGCAGGCGCGTCTTCCTGATTGCAACCGCGCTGTTCGGCCTGGCATCCCTGGTTGTGGCGCTGGCTCCCTCGCTCGGTCTTATGTTCGCTGCCAGGGGTGTTCAGGGCGCTGCGGCGGCCTTCATGATCCCGGCGTCGATCTCGATCCTGACCGAAGCCTATCCGGAAGGGCCCGCACGCAATCGCGCGCTGGGGTCATTCAATGCGGCAGGCGCCGCCGGGTTTTCGGTTGGCCTCGTGATCGGGGGGGTATTGATCTCCAGCCTTGGCTGGCGGTGGGCTTTCGGTCTGAACTTTCCCGCGGCCGTCATTATCGCCGCCGCTGGGCTGGCTGCAATCCCGGCTTCCGCCACCGAAGTGCGGCGTGACCGGCTGGATGCCGGCGGTGCAGCCAGCATCGCGCTGTCCGTTGCAGCCCTGACCTTGGCGCTGACACTTGCAGCTGAACATGGCCTTGGTGCAGCCGAGGGCCTTCTGATCCTTGGATCGGCCCTCTGCGCTCTTGTATTCGTGGGGATCGAACGGCGTCATCCCGCTCCGCTGGTGCCGCTGCAGATGTTCAAGTCTCCGGGCCCGCGCCGGTACGGTATTGCCTCGCTGACGCTGCTGGGTTCCTTCTTCGGCTACAATCTGCTGGTCAGCGTGGCACTGCAGTCCGGATTGGGGCTCAGCGCCGACCTGGCAGGCCTCGCACTGCTGCCAATGGGGCTGCTCTGCGTGCTGGTCGCACAGGTTGCCACTCCGCGCCTGATGGACCGCTTCGGTACGGACCGTGTTGGCGCAGCCGGCCTGACCGCCCTCGCACTTGCCGCACTGTGGCTTTTCACTGGCGGCGCGTCCGCTCCTCTTTGGCTGCTGATCGGATCTTCGATCCTAGCCGGCGGAATTGGAATGGGCCTGTCCTATGCACCGCTGGCGGCAGGCGCAATGCGCGGTGTGCCCAAAGACCGCCAAGGCGTCGCCGCCGGGCTGCAACAGACCGCGCTGCAAGTGGGCGGAGTCCTGGGAACCGCAATCACCGTCATGGCCGGGGTCACCGCAGGCACGCTCGAATTCGGCCTTTGGGCCTCAATGCTCATCGCACTTCTCGGTGCCGCGGTTTTGCTGCGCCAATAAGCCCCCTAGGAAGGAGAATACCAATGACACAAGCCCCTATTCTCATTGCCGGTGCCACAGGCATGAACGGGCGTGCCCTGATTGACGCTTTACGCAAGACTGGCGGTGCCGCGGTCCGCGCCCTGGTTCGCGATCCGGCAAAAGCGCGCCTCGGTGATGACGTCGAGGTCGTGCAAGGCGATCTTGCCGACCCTGCAAGCCTTGCCCGCGCTTTCGACGGCATTGACAAAGCGTACATCGTGACTGCGATCCAGCCCGGTACATTAAGCCTGTTCCGGAACTTCTTCGACGCGGCAAAGGCCGCAGACGTAAAGCATGTGGTGAAATTCTCAGGCCTCGGATCATCGGTGGACAGCCCTTCCAAGGTGATCCGCCAGCATGGCGCGTCTGACGACCTGCTACGCGGCAGCGGATTGCGCTATACCATCCTGCGGCCGAATTCGTTCCACCAGAACATGCTGGGGCAGGCTGCGTCGATTGCCGGTACCGGTCAGTTCTATCTGCCGCTTGGCAACGCTCGTCAAAGCACAATCGACGTGCGCGACATCGCTGAAATTACAGCGAAAATCCTGATGGAGGACGGCCATGAGGGGCACGCCTACGACTTGACCGGACCCGAAAGCCTGAACTTTCACGATGTCGCCGAAATCCTGGGCGAGGTTCGTGGGGCGCCGGTTTCCTATGTGCCGATCTCGCGCACAGCGATGAAAGACGCGCTGAAGCAGGCGGGCTTCGCCAGCTGGCCGGCGTCGGTTCTGGCCGAAATCATGGATCTGTTCTCAACCGGTGCCTACGCCGGGGTGCTGCCGGATGCGGAGCGTCTCTTGGGCCGTCCGCCGCGCAGCTTCCGAGCATTCGCACAAGACCACGCAAACCATTGGTCGCCCGACGGATCGGCTGCCAATTCCTAACCCGGAAAGGACCAAAACAATGCAACCCAAAAACACAATGGCGGCGTTGGCCGCAGCTGCAACGCTTGCAGTCTCCCCGCTTGCCTCCGCCGAAGAGCACAAGCCGGCGGGCGGTACAGCAAGCCCCTTTACCATCGACATCCCGCAAGAGCGGCTTGACCGGATCAAGGCGCAGGTGGGGGGACATGTCTACCTGCCGGACCTGGGGCTGGAGCCTTGGAAATACGGCATCCCGCAATCCTGGCTTGCCGAGATGGGAGCACATTGGGCAAAAGACTATGATTGGCGCAAGGCGGAGGCCCGGCTGAACGCTTTCGGCAACTTCCTAGCTGAGGTCGATGGCAAGAAACTGCATTTCATTCATGAACGCGGCTCGGGCGACAATCCCACGCCGATCCTGCTGCTGCACGGATGGCCCTATTCGCCCTACAGTTTCGTCGATGTAATCGAGCAGCTGGCCCATCCCGAACGCTTCGGCGGAGATGCCGAAGATTCCTTCGATGTCATCGTTGCCTCCCTGCCCGGCCTTGGCTTCTCCGAAGCCCCGGACGGGATCGAGAGCTTGCGCAGCTCGGGTCACCGCTACCACAAGCTGATGACAGAGGTGCTGGGATACGACCGCTATATCACTCATGGCGGTGATCAAGGTGCGATCAGTGCGGCCTGGATGGCCTATGACTTCCCGGATGCCGTGATCGGCCACCACACTCACATGCATTATCCGCGCCACGCCGGATCGCCGTGGCTGTCGGGCCAAGCTGGATCGGACGCCACTGAGGCGGAAAAAGCATGGATCGAAGCGGAGGCCGTGTCGCCGTTTGGCCAGCTCTCATACATCCTGACTCATGTGGCAAGGGGCGAGACACTGTCCGCCGCGCTCTCCGACAACCCGGTCGGGCAGGCAGCCTGGCTCTGGGACAAGTGGTACTATTGGACCGACAAGAGCACGGCGCCCTTCAATGAGGTCTATTCAAAGGACCGTCTGATCGACGAAGTGATGTACTACATCGTAACCGGCAGCTTCCGGACATCGATGTGGCCCTATCTCTCGTTAGCCGAGGAAAACATTGCGACCCTGCCCGAGGGGGAGGTCATCGGCAACCCGGCGGGCATCACCGCCTGGCCCGATCCGGTCTTCCCGCTGCCCCCGCGTGAATACGTGGAACGCTCGCGGTCCAACCTCATCTACTACTCGCGGCCTGAGCGTGGCGGTCATTTTCCCATGGTTGAAGCACCTGAAGCGTACGTCGAAGATCTTCGGGCCTTCCGCAGGGCCTTGGAGCAATAACAGCACTTGGGGCTGGCTGCCATGTGCGGTCAGGGAGAACAACTTCGCGCGTGAAGCAGGGCACGCATCGCCTCGATTGGCCATTCCCGCCCAGAAAGCGATGAAGGCGGAGCACAAGCTCCGCCTTCTCTGATTGGTTAGTTACTTTGCCGTCCTAACGGACAGTTCTAGAGCACCGTAGGGGTCTAGATCAAAAACCCGTCTTTTTTCGCAAAGACGCAATTCCGCTGTCGGACGTCACACACACAAAGGACTTCAGCCCCCTCACCCGCACTTCGAGTGGCCGCAGCTGCGGCAGGTCATGCAGCCTTCGACCATCTGCATGTCGAACTGGCCGCAGCTCGGGCAGGCCTTGCCGCGCGGCGCGTTCAGGTTCACCACCTGCGCCTGCGGGTCGGACTTCAGCCCCATGCCCTCGCCTTCCAGGAAGCCGGTCTTGACCATGTGTGTCTCGATCACACCACCGATCGCCGCCAGGATAGAGGGGATATACTTGCCCTGCACCCAGGCGCCGCCGCGCGGATCGAACACCGCTTTCAGCTCTTCCACTACAAAGGACACATCGCCGCCGCGCCGGAACACGGCCGAGATCATCCGCGTGAGCGCCAGCGTCCAGGCGTAATGCTCCATGTTTTTGGAGTTGATGAACACCTCGAACGGGCGGCGGTGGCCGTTGATGATGATGTCGTTGATGGTCAGATAGATCGCGTGCTCGGAATCCGGCCACTTCAGCTTGTAGGTATGGCCCTCCAGCGACTGCGGGCGGTCCAGCGGCTCGGACATGTAGACGACTTCCGCGCCGTGCTCGTCCACGTCGCTCTCATGCGGCGCCTTGGCGGTCTCGCCCGGGGCGGTGTCGGCGCTTTCGCTCACCGACAGCACCGAGCCGGTCACGTCGTTCGGGCGGTAGGTGGTGCAGCCCTTGCAGCCCTGGTCCCAGGCCTGCATGTAGACGTCCTTGAAGTCATCGAACGAGATGTCTTCCGGGCAGTTGATGGTCTTGGAGATCGAGGAGTCGATCCATTTCTGCGCCGCCGCCTGCATCTTGACGTGGGCCGCGGGGCTCAGCGTCTGGGCGTTGACGAAGTAATCGGGCAGCTTGGCATCGGCGCCGAACTTCTCGCGGTACATCTGCACCGCGTAGTCGACCACTTCTTCCTCGGTGCGGCTGCCGTCCTTCTGCAGCACCTTGCGGGTGTAGGCATAGGCAAACACCGGCTCGATGCCCGAGGACACGTTGCCCGCATAAAGCGAAATGGTGCCGGTCGGCGCGATGGAGGTCAGCAGCGCGTTGCGGATGCCGTGCTCGCGGATCGCGTCGCGCACGTCCTCGTCCATGTTCAGCATGTTGCCGGAGTTCAGATACTTCTCAGCATCGAACAGCGGGAAGGCGCCCTTTTCCTTGGCCAGGTCCACCGACGCTAGATAGGCGGCGCGGGCGATTGCGTGCAGCCAGCGGTCGGTCTGACGCGCCGCCTCGTCGGAGCCATACTCCAGCCCCAGCATCAGCAGAGCATCGGCCAGGCCGGTGACACCCAGGCCGATCCGGCGCTTGTTCCTGGCTTCTTCCGCCTGCGCGTCCAGCGGGAACTTCGACACGTCGACCACATTGTCCATCATGCGGACGGCGGTGGCGACCAGTTCCTGCATCGCCTCCTGGTCCAGATGCGCATCCTTTTCGAACGGGTTGGCCACCAGCCGCGCCATGTTGATCGAGCCCAGCAGGCAGGCGCCATAGGGCGGCAGCGGCTGCTCGCCGCAGGGGTTGGTGGCGCAGATGTTCTCGATGTAGTTGAGGTTGTTGGCCTTGTTGATGCGGTCGATGAAGATCACACCCGGCTCGGCATAGTCGTAGGTCGCCTGCATGATCTTGTTCCACAGGTCGCGCGCCTCGACGGTGTGATAGACCTTGCCGTCGAACTGCAGCTCCCAGGAGCCGTCGGCTTTCACCGCCTCCATGAACGCATCCGTGACCAGCACCGACATGTTGAACATGCGCAGGCGCGCCGGGTCGGATTTGGCGGTGATGAACTGCTCGATATCCGGGTGGTCGCAGCGCATGGTCGCCATCATCGCGCCGCGGCGCGAACCGGCCGACATGATGGTGCGGCACATCGCGTCCCAGACATCCATGAACGACAAGGGGCCAGAGGCATCCGCCGCCACGCCCTTCACATCGGCGCCGCGCGGCCGGATGGTGGAGAAGTCATAGCCGATGCCGCCGCCCTGCTGCATCGTCAGCGCTGCCTCTTTCAGCATGTCGAAGATACCCGACATGCTGTCCGGGATCGTGCCCATCACAAAGCAGTTGAACAGCGTCACCTGGCGCGCGGTGCCTGCGCCTGCGGTGATCCGGCCCGCGGGCAGGTACTTGAAGTCCTCCAGCGCGGCATAGAATTTCTCTTCCCACGCTTCCGGCTTCTTTTCCGCCCGCGCCAGATCCCGCGCGATCCGCCGCCAGGTATCCTCGACGGTCACGTCGATCGGCGCGCCATCGGCCTGCTTGAAACGGTACTTCATATCCCAGATCTGCTCGGCAATGGGGGCGGCAAAGCGGCTCATGTGTCGGTCCTTTGAGTCGTGTGGCGTCTTAGCGTCGGAAAAGCGGCTCCGGCACCGGAAGTGACCCCCGGCAGCGAATCCGCGAATTGTTAATGCTTTCTTGCAGCAAAAGCGTGGAAGAACACAATACCTTGAAGGCAGCGATCAGTAAACTACTATATACTGTCAGAACTATGGACGACTCTGTGGGGAACCTGTGGATAAACGCGTTAATCTTGTGAAGCTTTCGGTGGGCACCGAAAGCGTCGAAAGCCTGATGGCCTGGCAGGAGATGCGCCGCCGGGAGCTGCCGGAGGGACTGCCCCGCCACGTCACCCGCATGTGGCCCAAGCGCGAGGCCGAAATCCTCAACGGCGGCTCGATCTATTGGGTGATCAAGGGGCTGATCCAATGCCGCCAGCGCATCCTGCGGCTGGACGAGGTGACGGGCGAGGACGGCATCCGCCGCTGCGCCATCGTGCTGGATCCGGAGCTGCACCGCACCCATACGGCGCAGAAACGCCCGTTCCAGGGCTGGCGCTACCTCAAGCCCGAAGAATCGCCCGCCGACCTGCCCCAAGGCAAAAACCAGGAAGAGCCGCTGCCGCCGGAGCTGTCACAGGCTCTGGCCGAGATCGGCGTGATCTGAGGCTGTCCGCACTCCCCCCGCGGCAAGCCTCGCCAGCGCCGGGCTTCAGCCCGGCGCCCGGCCCAACCGGGGCGGAGGCATCTGCGATGCCTCCGGCTCCGGACGGGAGCACACCGGCAGCGGCATGCTTCAAGAACTATGGGGAACTCTCCCGCCCCGTTGCAGGCATTGCAGATGCCCGCAAAGGGGTTGGGCATGACCCGCGCCGGCGCGCGGGCAGCAGTGCTTACTTGCAGTGTTCCAACAGGTCCAGCAGCGTGTTCAGCGCCGCCTTGTCGTCGGTGCCGTATTTCGCCACCCGGCTGCGCCACAGGGTGGCCTGCGACTTCAGCACCAGACCGTCGCTCAAGAGCTTCAGGTGGTTCGCCCGCAGCGTCTCCCCGGTGGAGGTGATATCGGCCACCATCTCGGCGGTCTCGTTCTTCACCGTGCCTTCCGTCGCGCCCTGGCTGTCCACCAGCTGGTAATCCGCCACCCCGGCATCGGTCAGGAATTCCCGCACCAGCCGGTGGTATTTGGTGGCAATCCGCAGCCGGTGGCCGTGCACAGCGCGGAACGCCGAGGCCGCCGCATCCAGGTCATCCAGCGTGTCCACGTCGATCCAGAACTGCGGCACCGCCAGCACCAGGTCGGCATGGCCGAAGCCCAGCTCCGCCAGTTCCTCGACCTGCTGCTCGAACCGCGGCAGCTTCTCCTGCACCAGGTCGGTGCCGGTCACACCCAGGTGAATCCGCCCCGCTGCCAGCTCGCGCGGGATCTCGCCCGCCGACAGCAGCACCAGCTCCATGTTGGAGACACCCTCGACAGCGCCGGCATATTCCCGGTCGGACCCCGTGCGCGTCAGCGTCACGCCGCGCTTGGCAAACCAGTCGAAGGTTTTTTCCATCAGCCGCCCCTTGGACGGCACACCCAGCTTCAAGGTCATGCGCGCGCCTCCTCCAGCTGCAGCATCAGGTCCGGGCGCAGCACGCCGCCCACCGCCGGGATCTCCTCGCCGTCGCCCAGCCGCCGGGTCAGCGCATCATAACGCCCGCCGCTGGCCACCGGCGGCAGATCCGGCCGCGCCTCGGCATAGAAGCCAAAGACAAACCCGTCGTAATACTCCATCGAGGTGCGCCCGTAGGAGGCTTCGAAATCCAGGTTCTCCACATCCACGCCGCGCGCCTTCATCGCTGCGGTGCGCGCGTCCAGCCTGTCCAGCGCGGCATTGATCTGCGGCAGGTCCACCGCGATATCGCGCATCTGCTCCAGCGCATAGGGCACGGTTTCCCGCACCGCCATCAGCGCCTCCAGCGCCAGCAGTTCGTTGTCGGCAATCGGCGGCGCCTTGGCATCTTCGCGCAGCGCCTCCACCCGCGCCTGCACCTCTGCCGCGCGGCGCTTGCCCAGCTCCACAGCCGAACCGGTCAGATCGCCCTCTGTCGACAGCAGCTTCTTGCGGCTCTCCGGCACCGGGGTGCGCCCCGCAAACCGGTCCAGCAAGGAGCGGAACCGGCGCGGCCGCCAGATGTGGCGCATCAGCGCCGCCTTGCGCTTCTCGGTGGTGTTCAGCCCCAGCACGGCGGCCATCAGAATGCCGATATCCCCGGTTGCCGCCCGCAGGGGCAGCCCGCGCACCTGCAGCGCAAACAGCGAAAACACCTCGGCATCCGCCGCCGCCGCATCGTTGCGCTCGAACACCTCGTAGCCGACCTGCAGATACTCGTTGGGCCGGTCCAGGAAGTGCTCCTGACGGCGGAACACCTCGCCGGAATAGGTATAGCGCGCAGGCTCGGCGCCGTGGCGCATATGCGCCTCCACCACTGGCACGGTGAAGTCCGGGCGCAGCATCTGCTCACCGCGCAGCGCGTCCGTGGTCACATAGGCGCGGGCGCGGATGTCCTCGCCGTAAAGGTCCAGCAGGGTGTCGGCAGGCTGCAGCAGCGGTGTGTCCACCACCTGCGCGCCTGCGGCCTCAAACCGGAGCCGCAGCATCGCGGCGCGGGCCTGTATCTGGGATTGAACCGCCATGATCAGCCCTGCCCGTCCAGGATTTCACGCACCTTGGCGACCAGCTCCGTGCGCGGCACCTCAAACTGGCTCGGGCGTTCCTTCCACTCTTCCAGTGTCGCGCTCTCGGCAATCTTGGCACCCAGGATCAGGTCCTTGATCTGCACCACGCCGTTGGCCTTCTCGTCGCCGCCTTCGATCACGGCCACCGGAGAGTTCCGCTTGTCCGCATATTTCAGCTGGTTGCCGAAGTTCTTGGGGTTGCCCAGATAGACCTCGGCCCGGATGCCCGCATTGCGCAGCTCCGCCACCATCGCCTGGTAATCCGCCATCCGGTCGCGGTCCATCACGGTGACCACAACGGGGCCGGTGGCCTCCGCCGTCAGCCGCCCCTTGGCATGCAGCGCTGCGAGCAGCCGGTCGACACCAACCGAGACACCCACTGCAGGCACTTCCTGCCCGGTGAACCGCTTGACCAGCCCGTCATAACGCCCGCCGCCGGAGACCGAGCCAAACTGCCGCTTGCGGCCCTTCTCGTCCAGGATCTCGAAGGTCAGCTCCGCCTCGAACACCGGCCCGGTGTAATAGCCCAGGCCGCGCACCACCGAGGGGTCGATCTCGATCCGGTCCTTGCCGTAACCGCCCGCAGCCAGCAGCTCGCCGATCTGCTCCAGCTCGGCAATGCCCTCCTGGCCGATCTTGCTGTCGCCCACGGCGGCGCGCAGGTTGGCGATGGTGCCCGCAGCCTCCGCCGCCTTGGAGGTGAGGAAGGCCAGCACCGGCGCCGCCTGATCATCGCTGAGGCCAACCCCGTCGATGAAGGCACCGGAGGCATCCAGCCGGCCCTTGGTCAGCAGCTCCCGCACGCCGGCCTCGCCCACCTTGTCGAACTTGTCGATGGTGCGCAGCACGTCGTCGCGCTTGGTATCCTCTGCGCCGAGGCCCATCGCCTCCAGCACGCCGTTCAGAACCTTGCGGTTATTGACCCGCACCAAGTAGTCGCCGCGCGGAATGCCGACGGTTTCCAGCGTGTCGCTGAGCATCGCGCAGATCTCGGCATCGGCGGCCATCGAGGCGCTGCCCACAGTATCCGCATCGCACTGATAGAACTGGCGGAAGCGGCCCGGCCCCGGCTTCTCGTTGCGCCAGACCGGACCCATCGCATAGCGGCGGTAGGGGGTCGGCAGGTCGTTGCGGTGCTGGGCATAGACCCGCGCCAGCGGCGCCGTCAGGTCATAGCGCAGCGCCATCCAGTCGCCGTTGCCGTCTTCCTCGGTCTCCTGCCAGGCAAAGACGCCCTCGTTCGGGCGGTCCACATCGGGCAGGAATTTGCCCAGCGCTTCAACGGTTTCCACCGCCGACGATTCCAGCGCCTCGAACCCGTAATGATGATACACACCCGCGATGGCCCGCAGCATCTCGCTGCGCTGGGTCACCTCCGCACCGAAATAGTCACGGAACCCCTTCGGCGTCTGCGCCTTGGGGCGGGGCTGTTTCTTCACTTTGGCCATATGAGGCCTCCTCACGGGTAGCGGTTTCACTCGCCCGGCGGTCTAACGGATGCCGGGCGCAACGGCAAGAAGAAGGCAGCGGCGCGCGGTGACGCAGGAAGCAGTTTCTGACGTTCCGCCTGGCCGGCAGGCGCGATGCGCCCGCCCAGGCAGCCGCGCCCCTCTACTTTAGATCGCTGCCGTAGACGTCCCGCAAGAAAGCGCCTATCTAAACGCATCCGCAACCAAAGGCCCGAACCATGCAGCATCTGGAAGAGCAAATCGCCCATCTGACCCGCAGCGTGGAGGAGATGAGCGACGTGATCGCCCGACAGCAGCAGGAGATCGACGTGCTGACCCGCCGCGTCGCCATGCTGATGCAGCGCGAGGCCGCCCGCGAACAGGAAGGTTCCGGCGGCGTGGTCCTCGGCGACGAACGCCCGCCGCATTACTGACGCGTGCCGCAGGCGGCGGAAGAATTTTAACTAAAATTCTTGGCCGGAGTTTTTTCAAAACTCCGCCGCCCCCTCTCCAGAGCGCCCGCTCCGGACGGGCCTATGCGATACCAAAGCCCTGCCCGACGATACGCGAGGCAAGCTGCGCATTCTCGGCCTGGCTCTCCCCCTCGGCAAGGGCCGACAGCGGAATGTCCAGTTCGTAGACGAGCTTGCCGCCCTCGACCGTCCGGCTGGCCTCTCCTTGCAGCATGGATGGCACGATCTGCGTCAGCAGGCGGGTGCCGAAGCCCGTCCTTCCGGTGCCATTCACCGGCATGTCCGATTGCCGGGAAATATCCTCTTCCCACCGCAGCCGCAGCCGTTTCTGGCTGCTGTTTTCTCCCCGGACCGACCAGGAAACGCTGATCCGCGCCTCCTCGCCATCGGCTGAACCGTACTTCTGCGCATTGGTCGCCAGCTCGTGCAGCGCCAGGCTGATCTGCTGCGCCGCCTCCGATCCGGTCGTCACGTCGGGACCTTCGACCGTCATCCTGTCGCCAAAGCTCAGCAGGACCGGCTCAAGCTGTGCCCGGATCACGCTGCCCAGATCCGCCGATGCGCCCGACGGCTCCTGCATGACGGTCTGCGTGGCAGAGGCCAGCGCATTGAGCCGCCCGGTGAAGATGCCGACGAAATCGTCCACGTCCGAGACGCCGCGCGCGCTTTGCCGCGCCATCGACGACACCACCGCAATCATGTTGTGGCTCCGGTGCACTGCTTCCCGCGCCGTCACGGCGAGCTTGGCGTTGACGTCCTTCAGCTCCGCCGTGCGCTCCTCGACCTGCATTTCAAGGTCATGCCGGGCCTGGCGCAGCACATCCAGGGTTGCTTCATGCGCCGCCACTTCGTCCAGAAGCCTGCTGTTGGCGTGTTCCAGATCGCGGCGGCTCGGTATCGCGACAAGGACCGGAACCAGCCGGAACAGGACCACCGCGGTGGTTGCCGAGACCAGGGCGGTGGCAAGCTTCACAAGACCCTGCGCCGGATAGACCGGCCACCAGAGTGTGACGATGGACACCGCATGCGTGAGGCCGCAAAGCAGGATGAAAGAGGCAAACAGCAGGACCAGACCGCGGTGCTTGATGTCCTTGCGCTGCCTCAGAACTCTGAGAAGCGCCAGCGGAATCGCGAAATAGGCGAGGAAAATCAGCAGATCCGACCCGGCCCAGAGGACCAGCAGCCAAGGCTCCCAAAGCAGGCACATGCCATGGGGCATGTATTGCTCGAACTCCAACAGTGTCTGCACTGCGGCAACCTCCAGTCCTGTGGCGGAGCCGATGCCGGCCGCAACCAATTCATGCAAGCGACGTTGTCAGACAGTCTTACGTTGCATCAATAATTCCACAAGTGGAATCGCGCGGAGGAGCGGAGCGGGGCCGACGGCTCTCCAGAGCCCCTAAATCTCCTCCACGTCCAGCACGCCTTCCAGCGACTTCAGCGCGCCCTTGATCTGAGGGTTGATCGGAAACGCCTGACCCAGATCCATCTCCACATCGCCGGGCAGGCCCGGGTCCTGCAGATACATGTAAACCTCGCCGCGCGCGGCATTGCGGGCCGCCGCCTTGGCATCTTCCAGCACCTGCGCCACGGTGCCGACGGCAGCCGCATCACTCAGATAGACCCGCAGGGAGCTGCGCCCGGCATCGGCAATCGCGGAATCCACCGGCCCGACAGAGCGCACCAGCAGTTTCAGCTGGTCGCTCTCCATTGTGGCCTCGGCGGTGATCACCACCTTGGACCCGGTTTCCAGATACTCGCGGCTCTTCTCCAGCACCTCGGAGAACAGCGTGACCTCAAACGCCCCCGAAGGATCCGACAGCTGGGCAAAGGCAAAGCGGTTGCCGCGTGCCGACTTGCGTTCCTGCCGCCCGGCCACCACACCGGCCATCTTGGCAATGCACGGCCCGCGCTCGGCTTTCGCAGTCACCTCGTCCAGCGTCATCACCTCCTTGCGCTTCAGCGCGGGCATGTAGTCGTCCAGCGGGTGACCCGACAGGTAGAAACCGATCGCCTTGAATTCCTCGCTCAGCCGCTCGGCCGGCAGCCAGTCCGGCACCGACGGCAGCCGCGGCTCCGGCAAATCCTCGCCCGCCTCGCCGAACAGCGATACCTGGTTCGAATTCTTCTGCTCATGCACCGCAGCCGAGTAATCGACCAGCGCGCCAAGGCTCTCGAACACCCGGCGGCGGTTGGAGTCGAGCTGATCGAAGGCACCTGCCCGCGCCATCATCTCCAAGGGCCGCTTGCCGACTTTCTTGAGGTTCACCCGGCGGGCAAAGTCGAAGACGTTGACAAAGGGGCGCTCGCGGCCGTCCTCGCTGCGCGCCTCGGTCACCAGCCGCATCACGTCCAGACCGACGTTTTTCAGCGCGCCCAGCGCATAGACCAGCTCTCCGTTCACCACATTGAACGTCGCCAGCGAGCGGTTGACGCAGGGCGGAACGTATTTCAGCCCCAGCCCCTTCTTCACTTCCTCGAAGTAGATCGCCAGCTTATCGGTCAGATGGATATCGCAGTTCATGACGCCGGCCATGAACTCCACCGGATGGTTCGCCTTGAGCCAGCCGGTCTGGTACGACACAACCGCATAAGCCGCCGCGTGCGATTTGTTGAAGCCGTAGTTGGCGAATTTCTCCAGAAGGTCGAAAACCTCGCTGGCCTTCTTCTTGTCGACCCCGTTCTCCGCCGCGCCCTTCTCGAACTTCGGGCGTTCGGCGTCCATCGCCTCCTTGATTTTCTTACCCATCGCCCGGCGCAGCAAGTCAGCGCCACCGAGAGTATAGTTCGCCATAACCTGGGCGATCTGCATCACCTGTTCCTGATAAACGATGATGCCCTGGGTCTCTTCCAGGATATGGTCGATCAGCGGGTGAACCGATGTGATCTCGCGCTGGCCGTTCTTCACCTCGCAATAGACCGGGATGTTCTCCATCGGACCCGGACGGTACAGCGCCACCAGCGCCACGATGTCCTCGATGCATGTGGGCTTCATGCGCTTCAGCGCATCCATCATGCCGGTGGATTCCACCTGGAACACCGCCACCGTCTTGGCGCGGGAGTAGAGGTCATAGGTAACCTTGTCATCCAGCGGAATGGCGTTGATCTGGTTCTCCGCCCCTTCCGGCGGATCATAAAGCTTGGTGCCGTCGGCGGCGATATGCAGGTCGCGGCCCGACTGGAAGATCAGGTCCATCGCATTCTGAATGACGGTCAGTGTCTTGAGGCCGAGGAAGTCGAACTTCACCAGCCCCGCCTGCTCCACCCATTTCATGTTGAACTGGGTCGCGGGCATGTCGGAACGCGGATCGCGGTAGAGCGGCACCAGCGCATCCAGCGGCCGGTCGCCGATCACCACGCCCGCCGCGTGGGTGCCGGCAGAGCGCAACAGCCCCTCCACCTGCTGGCCGTATTTCAGCAGCCGGTCCACCACCGGCTCGTTGCGGGCCTCCTCGCTCAGGCGCGGCTCTTCCTTCAGCGCGTCTGCAATCGACATCGGCTTCACGCCCTCGACCGGGATCAGCTTGGACAGCCGGTCCACCTGGCCATAGGGCATCTGCAAGACCCGCCCCATGTCGCGCACCGCCGCCTTGGACAGAAGCGCGCCAAAGGTGATGATCTGCCCCACCTTGTCGCGGCCGTATTTCTCCTGCACGTATTTGATCACCTCTTCGCGGCGGTCCATGCAGAAGTCGATGTCGAAGTCGGGCATCGACACCCGTTCCGGGTTCAGGAAGCGTTCGAACAGCAGTGAATACCGCAGCGGATCAAGGTCGGTAATCGTCAGCGCATAAGCCACCAAAGAGCCCGCACCGGACCCCCGCCCCGGCCCCACCGGAATGTCATGGTCCTTGGCCCATTGGATAAAGTCGGCAACGATCAGGAAGTAGCCAGGGAACCCCATGCCCTCGATGATGCCCAGCTCGAAATCCAGCCGTTCCTGGTATTCCTCAACGCTCACCGCATGCGGGATCACCGCCAGACGTTGCTGCAGGCCCTCATTGGCGATGCGGCGCAGCTCTGCCACCTCGTCGTCGGCGAACTTCGGCAGGATCGGGTCGCGCCGGTACGCCATGAAGGCGCAGCGCTTGGCGATCTCCACCGTGTTCTCGATCGCCTCCGGCAGGTCGGCAAACAGCGCAACCATTTCCTCCTGGCTCTTGAAGTAATGCTGCGCGGTCAGCCGCCGACGCGGCTCCACCTGATCGACATAGGCACCCTCGGCGATACAGATCATCGCGTCATGCGCCTCGAACATCTCTGTGTTCGGGAAGTAAACGTCATTGGTGGCGACCAGCGGCAGATCCATCGCATAGGCCATCTCCACATGGCCGCGCTCGGTCTGCTTTTCTGCCTCCGGCTGGCCGTGCTCGCCCGGATGGCGCTGCAGCTCGACGTACAGCCGGTCCGGGAAAATCGCCTTCAGCCGCTGCATCAGGGCTTCCGCCGCCGGACGCTGACCCATCTGCAACAGCCGCCCCACCGGCCCGTCCGGCCCGCCGCTCAGGCAGATCACCCCGCCGGAATAGGTTTCCAGCTCCTCCAGCGTCACATGCGGCAGCTCGCCCCCCTGCCGCAGGTAGAGGCAGGAGTTCAGCTTCATCAGATGCTCATACCCCGCCTCGCTCTGGGCCAGCAGCACCAGCGGCGCGGGCGGTTTGGGCCGCTCGCCCGGCGCCGGCTCCGTGAACCGCAGATCCACCTGGCAGCCGATGATTGGCTGCAGCCCCGCGCCGCTCGCCGACACCGAAAATTCCAGCGCCGAGAACAGGTTGTTGGTATCGGTGACCGCAATCGCGGGCATGCCGTGCTTCTTGCACAGGTCCGGCAGCTTCTTCAGCCGCAGGGCCCCCTCCAGCAAAGAGTATTCCGTATGGGTGCGCAGATGAATGAATCGGGGAGAGCTTGTCATGCCGCCACGCTACCGTATTGCCGCAGCGGGGTGAACGGGCGAACTGCACAGCCCGCCTCCCGGAATAGCAGAATGGTCCACAGACATTTTCAGGATTTTTTTGAAGCTGTTTCGCGCCCCAGGCCAGCCCACCATAAAGATACAGCTAAAAAGCATAAAAAATAACCACATAGCCCCAAATGCCGCAACTTTATTGCGCCGCAAAATACTGCAGTGCGGCGGCGGTTTTCCTTGCTTTGACAAGGGGATGCTCCCTAGGCTGGTCTCAGCAAGCAAAAACAGCCCGCCGCGCCTTCTACGCCGCATCGAAGGGTGGCACATCGGGTCAACGGGGTAACGCGGCGGGTCTCGGGAAGATGGCACTCACCTTTCGTCTGAACGGTGAAACGGTCCGCATCACGGACGCAAGCCCATCAGTAACGCTGCTGGACTGGCTGCGCGAAGAAAAGGGCCTCACCGGCACCAAGGAAGGCTGCAACGAAGGCGATTGCGGCGCCTGCACCGTCATGGTCACGGATTCACGTGGATCGAAGGCCTTGAACGCCTGCATCCTGTTCCTGCCGCAGCTGCAGGGCAAATCCGTGCGCACCGTCGAGGGCGCCTCCGGCCCGGACGGCAGCCTGCACCCGGTCCAGCAGGCGATGGTGGACAGCCACGGCAGCCAATGCGGCTTCTGCACTCCCGGCTTCATCATGTCGATGGTCACCGCCCACGCAAACGGCGCCACCGATTTCGACGACCAGCTGGCAGGCAACCTCTGCCGCTGCACCGGCTATGCTCCGATCATCCGCGCCGCCGAGACCGCCAAGGATGCCCCCGTCCCGGACTGGATCGCACAGGAAGGATCCTTCATCTGGCCGGAAATATCCCGGGGGGAGGCCGCAGGCCGGGGGGCAGCGCCCCCTTCCAGCAAACAAGCGGCAGCGCCCCCGCTCATGCCAGCCTCATCCGGCGAACTCGCCGAACTCTACAGCGGCCACCCCAACGCCACCCTGGTCGCAGGCGCCACCGACGTCGGCCTCTGGGTCACCAAGCAGCTCCGCCACCTGCCGCAGATGATCTTCCTTGGCGGCTGCGATGACCTCAAGGGTATCGAGGTCACGGACAGCACCGTCCGCATCGGCGCCATGGCAGACATGAACGATCTGCGCGCCGCGATGGAGCCGCTGCACCCGTCTTTTGCCGAAATGCTGCGCCGCTTTGCCTCCCAGCAGATCCGCGCCGCCGCCACCGTCGGCGGCAATATCGCCAACGGCTCCCCCATCGGCGACACCCCGCCCGCGCTGATTGCCCTCGGTGCCACCCTGCACCTGCGCAAGGGCGATGACCGCCGCGAACTGCCGCTGGAGGACTTCTTCCTCGACTACGGCAAGCAGGACCGCCAGCCGGGTGAATTCGTCGAGGCCGTCAGCTTCCCGCGCCAGCCCGACGCGCTGAAGGTCTACAAGCTCTCCAAACGCTTCGACCAGGACATCTCCGCGGTTCTGGGCGCCTTTAATGTCACCGTGGAGAATGCCACCATCACCGCCGCCCGCATCGCCTTTGGCGGCATGGCCGGCATCCCGAAACGCGCCGCGAACGTCGAGGCGGCCCTCACTGGCCAGCCGTGGACCGAGGCCACGATCCAGGCCGCTTCGGCCGCTTTCGATCAGGATTTCACCCCGATGACCGACATGCGTGCCTCCGCTGAATACCGGCTGGAGACCGCGCGCAACATGCTGGCCCGCTATTTCGCCGGCATGAACGGCCAGCCGGTCTCGGTGCTGGAGGTGCGGCCATGAGCGTTACCAAACCCCTTCCCCATGACTCCGCCCGGCTGCATGTGACCGGCGCCGCCCGCTATGTGGATGACATCCCCTCGCCCGCGGGCACACTGCATCTTGCCTTCGGCCTCTCCCCCATTGCCCGCGGCCATATCACCGGCATGCACCTTAGCGAGGTGCAGAACAGCCCCGGCGTGGTGGCGGTGCTGACCGCCAAGGGGCTGCCGTTTGCCAATGACGTCTCCCCCTCGATCCACGACGAGCCGCTGCTGGCGGCGGGCACGGTCAACTATATCGGCCAGCCGGTGTTCCTGGTGGTGGCCGACAGCCACCTCAATGCCCGCATCGCCGCCCGCAAGGGCCAGGTGGACTATCAGGAGGAACCCGCCCTGCTGACCCTGGACGCGGCACTCGCCGCCGACAGCCGGTTCGAGGAAGGCCCGCGCATCTATCAGAAAGGCGACGCCAACGCCGCCATCGACGCCGCCCCCCGCACCGTCGAGGGCACCTTCGAGCTCGGCGGGCAGGAACACTTCTATCTCGAAGGCCAGGCGGCAATGGCCTGGCCGCAGGAGGATGGCGGCATGCACGTCTTTTCCTCCACCCAGCACCCGACGGAGATCCAGCACAAGGTTGCCGACGCCATCGGCCTGCCGATGCACAGCGTGAGGGTCGAGACCCGCCGCATGGGCGGCGGCTTTGGCGGCAAGGAAAGCCAGGGCAACGCATTGGCCGTCGCCTGCGCCGTCGCGGCCCGGCTCACCGGCAAGCCCTGCAAGATGCGCTATGACCGCGACGACGACATGGTCATCACCGGCAAGCGGCACGCGTTCCGCATCTCTTACCGTGCGGGCTTCGATGACGATGGCCAATTGCTGGGGGTCGAGTTCCTGCATCTGGCGGATTGCGGCTGGGCACAGGACCTGTCGCTGCCGGTCGCCGACCGCGCGATGCTGCACGCCGACAACGCCTACCTGATCCCGAATATCCGCATCGAAAGCCACCGCCTGCGCACCAACCGGCAAAGCGCCACCGCCTACCGCGGCTTTGGCGGCCCGCAGGGCATGGTCGGGATCGAGCGGGTGATGGACCACATCGCCCATGACCTCGGGATGGACCCGGCGGAACTGCGGCAGCGGAACTACTATGCGGCACCGGCAGAGGCAAAGCCCGGCAACACCACCCCCTACGGCATGGAGGTCACGGACTTCGAGCTGCACGGGATGACGGCAGACCTGCTGGCATCGTCGGATTATGCGGCACGCAAGTCTGCGATCGCAGAGTGGAACAAGAGCCAGACGCATCTGAAGCGCGGCATTGCCTTCTCGCCGGTGAAATTCGGCATTTCCTTCACTCTCACCCACCTCAACCAGGCCGGCGCTTTGGTGCATGTCTACCAGGACGGTTCGGTGCATCTGAACCATGGCGGCACCGAGATGGGCCAGGGGCTGTTCCAGAAAGTGGCGCAGGTCGCCGCCAGCCGCTTTGGCATCCCGCTGGACAAGGTGAAGATCACCGCCAGCGACACCGGCAAGGTGCCCAATACCTCGGCCACCGCCGCCTCCTCCGGCTCGGACCTCAACGGCATGGCGGTCAAGGCCGCCTGCGACACCATACGCCAGCGCATGGCCGAGCATCTGGCGCTGCAGCATCAGGCCAGCCCCGGTGACGTGGTGTTCGAGAACGGCCAGGTGCGCATCGGCCAGGATGAGATGACCTTCGATCAGGCCGCGATGGCCTGCTACCAGGGCCGCGTCAGCCTGTCCGCCACCGGGTTTTACAAGACCCCCAAGGTCGAATGGGACCGGATCAAGGGCCAGGGCCGCCCGTTCTACTACTTCGCCTATGGCGCCGCGGTGACCGAGGTGGCGGTGGATGCCCTGACCGGCGAGAACCGCATCCTGCGCTGCGACATCCTGCATGACGCCGGCGCCTCGCTGAACCCGGGCATCGACATCGGCCAGATCGAGGGCGGCTATGTCCAGGGCGCGGGCTGGCTGACGACCGAGGAACTGGTCTGGGACGACGCCGGGCGGCTGCGCACCCATGCGCCCTCCACCTACAAGATCCCCGCCTGTTCCGACCGGCCCGATGTTTTCAACGTGGCGCTGTTTGACGGCCAGAACCGCGAGGACACCATCTACCGCTCCAAGGCGGTGGGCGAGCCGCCCTTCATGCTGGGCATCTCCGCCTGGCTGGCGCTCAGCGATGCGGTCTCTGCCTTTGGCGACGCCTACCCGGCGCTGAACGCACCGGCCACCGCGGAAGAGGTCTGGCGCGCAATCCGGAGAGTGCGCGATGGGGTTTGACGTCGAGGAACTGCGCCGGGCGGTGGCCGAGCATGGCCGCGTGGTGCGGGTGGTGATCGCCGCCATCCGCGGCTCCTCCCCGCGCGAAGCGGGCACCGCGATGCTGGTCTGGGAGACCGGCCAGAGCGGCACCATCGGCGGCGGCACCCTGGAGTACGAGGCGGCAGAGGCCGCCCGGCAGCAAGTGGTCCCCAAGCAGGTCAGCACCCATGCGCTGGGGCCGGACCTGGGCCAGTGCTGCGGCGGCGCGGTGACGCTCTTCAGCGAGGTTTATGAGGCCGAAGACCTGGACACGCTGGACAGCGGCGTCATCGCCCGCCCCGCCAGCCCGGCGATAATGCCGATGGCGGTGAAACGCATCCTCGCCGGCGCCCGCGGCCAGGGCCTGACGCCCGCGCCGCAGCTGGTGGAAGGCTGGATGATCGAACCGGTGCATCAGCCGCAGATGCCGGTCTGGATCTGGGGCGCGGGCCATGTCGGCCGGGCGCTGGCGGATGTGCTGGCGCCGCTGCCGGATCTGCAGATCACCTGGGTGGACACCGCCGCCGAGCGGTTCCCGGCGGAAATCCCGGCCGGCGTGACCGCGGTTCCGGCAACTGACGTTGCGCTCCTTGTGCCTCATGCCCCTGAAAACGCTGCGCATTTGGTGCTGACCTATTCCCATGCGCTGGATCTGGCGCTATGCCACGCGCTGTTGGGCCATGGCTTTGCCTTCGCCGGGCTGATCGGCTCCAAAACCAAATGGGCGCGGTTCCGCTCGCGTCTTGCCGCCCTGGGGCACCCCCCCGGAGCAATTGCAAGGATCACCTGCCCGATCGGCGATCCGGAACTTGGAAAACATCCGCAGATGATTGCGGTCGGCGTGGCGGCGCAGCTGCTGCGGCACGGAAAAGAAGACGAACAGAGAGAGGACCGGCGCGCGTGAGTGTACCACTGTTGAGCCTGCAAGGCCTGACCAAGGCCTACCCCGGGGTCGTGGCCAATGACACCGTTTCCTTTGACATCGGCGAGGGCGAGGTTCACGCCCTGCTCGGCGAAAACGGCGCCGGGAAATCGACGCTGGTCAAGATGATCTATGGCCTGGTGAAGCCCGACAGCGGCAAGATGCTGCTGCGCGGCCAGCCCTATGAGCCCGCCGAGCCGCGCCAGGCGCGCGCCGACGGCATCGCCATGGTGTTCCAGCACTTCTCGCTGTTCGACGCGCTCAACGTGGCCGAGAACATCGCCCTCGGCATGGAAAACCCGCCGGAGATGCGCGACCTCGCCGCCCGCATCCGCGAGGTGTCGGAAACCTACGGCCTGCCGCTCGACCCCTTCCGCACCGTCGGCGACCTGTCCGCGGGCGAGCGCCAGCGGGTGGAGATCATCCGCTGCCTGCTGCAGGATCCGAAGCTGCTGATCATGGATGAGCCGACCTCGGTTCTCACCCCGCAGGAAGTCGATATCCTGTTCGAAACCTTGCAGAAACTGCGCTCCGAGGGGACCTCGATCCTTTATATCTCGCACAAGCTGGAGGAAATCCGCACGCTTTGCGATCACGCGACAATCCTGCGGCTGGGCAAGAACGTGGGCGAATGCACCCCGAAAGACACCTCGGCCCGCGACATGGCGGAAATGATGGTCGGCAGCACCCTGCAGACGCCCGAACGCGGCAGCCGCGAATTCGGCGCGGTGGCGATGGACATCTCGGGCCTTTCGGTGCCCGCGCCTTCCGCATTCGGCACTGCGCTCAAGAACGTGCATCTGACCGTGCGAAAGGGCGAAATCCTCGGTATTGGCGGTGTTGCCGGCAATGGCCAGGACGAACTGCTGGGCGTGCTGTCGGGCGAAACCCTGACCGAGGCCGACGCGGTGAAGCTGCATGGCGAGCCGATCGGCAAGCTCGGCCCCACCGCGCGGCGCAAGCTCGGCGTGCTGGCCGCCCCCGAGGAACGCCTCGGCCACGCCGCCGCCCCGGATATGAGCCTGACCGAGAACGCCATGCTCACCGGGTCGGTGCGCGAGGGGCTGGAGAAGAACGGCTTCCTCGACTGGGGCAAGACCAAGGAGTTTGCTGAGCGCGTCATCAAGGCCTTTGACGTCCGCACGCCGGGTCCCGGCAACGCGGCACGCTCGCTGTCGGGCGGCAACCTGCAGAAATTCGTGATCGGCCGCGAGGTGCTTCAAAACCCGGATGTGCTGGTGGTGAACCAGCCGACCTGGGGCGTGGACGCCGCCGCTGCCGCCGCCATCCGCCAGTCGCTGCTGGATCTGGCCGCCAAGGGTGCCGCGGTTATCTGCATCAGCCAGGACCTGGACGAGCTGATGGAGATCTCCGACAGCTTTGCCGCCCTGAACGAAGGCCGCCTCAGCGCCCCGCGCGAGGCTGCGGGCCTGACGGTGGACGAGATCGGCCTGATGATGGGCGGCGCCCACGGCATGGAGGTGGCGCATGTCTGACACCGCCCGCAAAATTTTCGCCTTCGGCGAGAGTATTTTTACAAAGAAGAAACAGGGAGCCGCTTGAATGATCCGGCTTGAGAAAAGGCCGCAGCCGTCGCGGGCCTGGTCGATGGCGACGCCGCTGGTGGCGGTGCTGGCGACGATGTTTTTTGGCGGGCTCTTGTTTGCCGCGCTCGGCAAACCGCCGGTTGAGGCGATCCGCACCATTTTCTGGGAACCGCTGTTAGGCGAGTTTGCCTTCTACTACCGCCCGCAGCTCTTGGTCAAAGGCGCGCCACTGGTGCTGATCGCCATCGGCCTGTCCCTGGGCTTCCGCGCCGGCATCTGGAACATTGGCGCCGAAGGCCAGTACATCATGGGCGCCATCTGCGGCGCGGGTGCAGGCCTTGCCTTCTACCCGGCAGAGTCCTTCTTCATCTTCCCGCTGATGGTTATCGCGGGTGCGCTTGGCGGCTGGGCCTGGGCGATGATCCCGGCGGTCCTGAAAACCCGCTTCGGCACCAATGAGATCCTGGTCTCCCTGATGCTGGTCTATGTGGCCGAGCAGTTCCTGGCCTCGGTCTCGCTGGGCCTGTTGAAGAACCCCGAAGGCTTCGGCTTCCCCGGCTCCCGCAACCTGCAGGCCTGGGACAGCGCCCATAACGCCGAGCTGATTGCCGGAACCGGCATGCACTGGGGCGTGGTGGCGGCGCTGGTCGCGGTGATCTTTGCCTATGTTCTCTTGAACCGCCACATGACCGGCTACCAAATCCGCCTGACCGGCGAGGCGCCGCGCGCGGCCAAGTTCGCGGGCGTGAACCCCACCCGGCTGGTGCTGTTCTGCCTTGGCACCTCCGGTGCGCTGGCCGGGCTGGCCGGCATGTTCGAGGTGTCGGGGCCTTCGGGCCAGATCTCCATCGACTTCAACGTCGGCTATGGCTTTACCGCGATCATCGTCGCCTTCCTGGGCCGTTTGCATCCGGTTGGCATCCTGCTGGCCGGCGGGCTGATGGCGCTGACTTACATCGGCGGCGACATCGCCCAGTCGAACCTGCAGCTGCCCGCGGCGGCGATCCAGGTCTTCCAGGGGATGCTTCTGTTCTTCCTGCTGGCCTTCGACCTGCTCACCAATTTCCGCATCGCAATCGGCAAGCCGGAGGTGGCGTGATGGGAGTGGCGATCAGATCAATGAAGATATGGGACCCTGAAGCAAAGAGTGAAGTCGTTCTCGAAGTCAGCCATGAAGAAATGGACGGTTTGGAACGTGACGTGCGCAAGGACGCCGCAGTTATGTCGGCCTTGCGGGAATACTTGGAACTCAGTGAGGCATCGCTGACCCGGGGAGCGATTTCCTCGCCAGAACCACCTACCAGCATGGGTTTGTTCTGGCAGTTGCTAAAGACACACAACCCTATGTGGCCAGGAACGATGGGTAGTCAAATTCGGCAGGAACTCGAAAATCGAATTTTCAAAGAGCAGGGCAAGTAAATGGATCTTTCTGCAATCAACCCGGTCCTGCTCATCGCCTCGCTGATGGTGGCGGCAACCCCGCTCTTGCTGGCGGCCATCGGCGAACTGGTGGTCGAAAAGGCCGGCGTTCTGAACCTCGGGGTCGAGGGGATGATGATCACCGGCGCCATCGCGGGCTTTGCCACCGCGGTGGAAAGCGGCTCGCCGCTGCTGGGCTTCGTCGCTGCCGCCTTTGCCGGCTCGGCGCTGTCGGTCCTGTTCGCCATCCTCACCCAGTTTGCCCAGGCAAACCAGGTCGCCTCCGGCCTGTCGCTGACGCTGTTCGGCCTGGGCCTGTCGGCGCTGATGGGGCAGTCCTATGTCGGGATCAAGCCGCCGCAGATGGGCGACATCCACATCCCGGTGCTGAGCGACCTGCCCGTCGTTGGCCCGATCCTGTTCGGCCATGACATCATCCTCTATTTCGGCATCGTGCTGACCGCCGCGGTCTGGTGGATGCTGAAGTATTCCCGCATGGGCCTGGTGCTGCGCGCTGTAGGCGAGAACCACGACGCTGCCCATGCGCTGGGATACAAGGTGCTGAAGATCCGCCTGGCGGCGATCCTGTTCGGCGGCGCCTGCGCGGGTGTCGGCGGCGCCTACATCAGCCTGATCCGGGTGCCGCAGTGGACCGAGGGCATGACCGCCGGCATTGGCTGGATTGCCCTGGCGCTGGTGGTGTTTGCCAGCTGGAAACCCTGGCGCGCGCTGCTGGGGGCCTATCTGTTTGGCGGGGTCACCGTGGTGCAGCTCAATCTGCAGGCGGCAGGCGTTGCCATTCCGGTCGAGTATCTGGCAATGTCGCCCTACCTGATTACCATCCTGGTTCTTGTTATCCTTTCCGCGGACAAGAGCAGCGCACCCGCCGCGCTTGGCCGCAATTTCCACGCCTCCCGCTGACGCGGGGGGCCCATTGCCCGCCCCGGCTGCCGGGGCCAACCAAAACCAACTGGGGAGTCCCTTTGATGAAACTGACCAACCTCCTGACCAGCGCCACCGTGGCGCTTGGCCTGGCCGCGGGCGCGGCGCTGGCCGAAGACAAGACCAAAGTGGGCTTTGTCTATGTCGGCCCCGTCGGCGATGGCGGCTGGACCTATGAGCACGACCAGGGCCGCAAGGCGGTCGTGGCGGAGTTCGGCGACAAGGTCGAAACCGTCTATGTTGAAAACGTCGCCGAAGGCCCGGATGCCGAGCGGGTGATGACCCAGATGGCGCTGGAAGGCGCCGACCTGATCTTCACCACCTCCTTTGGCTACATGGACCCGACCATCAACGTCGCCAAGAAGTTCCCGAACGTGAAGTTCGAGCACGCCACCGGCTACAAGCGCGCGGACAACGTCTCGACCTACTCCGCCCGCTTCTATGAGGGCCGCGCGGTGCAGGGCACCATCGCCGGCCACATGACCGAGAGCAACGTGATCGGCTACATCGGCTCCTACCCGATCCCGGAAGTGATCCGCGGCATCAACTCCGCCTATATCCACGCCAAGAAGGTGAACCCCGACGTCCAGTTCAAGATCGTCTGGGCCTTCACCTGGTTCGACCCGGCCAAGGAAGCGGACGCCGCCAAGGTGCTGATCGAACAAGGCGCCGACGTGATCCTGCAGCACACCGACTCCACCGCGCCGCAGGCCGCGGCCCAGGCGGCCGGCAACGTCTACACCTTCGGCCAGGCGTCCGACATGGCGGAATATGCGCCCAAGCCGCGGATCTCCTCGATCATCGACAACTGGGCGCCTTACTACGTTGCCCGCACCCAGGCGGTGATGGACGGCACCTGGGAGTCGGTTGACACCTGGGACGGCATCGGCGCCGGCATGGTTGGCATCGGTGAAATCACCGATGCGGTTCCGGCCGAGGTGAAGGCGGAAGCCGAGGCGCTGATCGCCAAGATCGCGGACGGCTCCTACCACCCGTTCACCGGCCCGCTGAAAAAGCAGGACGGCAGCGACTGGCTGGCAGAAGGTGAAACCGCCGATGACGGCACCCTGGCAGGCATGAACTTCTATGTCGAAGGTCTCGAAGGCGACATCCCGCAGTAAGCGGCACAGTCCCGGAAACAACAGTCCCGGAACAAACAAAGGCCCGCCATCCGGCGGGCCTTTTCTTTTGCGGGCAGGACCCGGATTTTTTGCAAGCCTGCTGACACGCCCTGTCACTGCCCTGATGTACACCCGGCTCCACGCGCCGGGCGCCAGCACTTTTGGCCCGGCTGATTGCACCGGCGGAAGACCGTCCGGGAACCCCAAAGCATAGTGGAGACTGCTTTTGAAAATGAATTACTTCGTTGTTGGAACCAACAACATGGAAGCGTCCGTCAAATTCTATGACGCCCTGTTTGAGCACTCAGGACTGACCCAGGTCCGGCCCAACGAAAGAATGACCTACTGGCTGCAGGACGATTTTGCCTTTGCTGCCGCCCTGCCCTTCGACGGCGAACCGGCCAGCAATGGCAACGGAACCATGGTGGGGTTCAGCGTTGGGTCCGCAGACGAAGTCACCAGGCTGCACCGCCAGGCGATTGAGCTGGGCGGCACATGCGAGGGCGAACCGCGGCAGCGGGGGCCGCGGTTCTCCGCATATGTGCGGGACCTGGACAGAAACAAAATCTGTTTCGCTGACTAGGGTCAGGAGCAGACAACCGGCGCGGCCAGCTTCTGGGCTGCGCCGTCGACCCGCCGCACCAGCGCCGGACCGGTCACTCTGCAGCCGGCCAGCTGCGCTGCATATTCAGTCAGCTTCTCCAGCTGCTCGCTGTCGGAGACAGTGAGATGCTTCAGCGGCAGCCGGATCTTGTTCAGCACGGCGAAACTGCTGCCGTCCACTGTCACGATCCGGAAGCGGGTCCTGGCATCCCCCAGACCGGTCTGTGCCGCATAGGGGGATTTCCATTTCGAGCTCGAATACGCCATGGCCGACTCCGCCGCAGTCCGGCCCTCGTATGGCTGGCCGCCGCCCTGGTACCGGGCGGAATGATAGACCAGCCAGGGCGCGCCGGTTCGGGTCTTGTGCAGCCCCGGGCGCATGGGGCTGGTGTAATATCCGGCCTCTGCCAGCGCCGCTGCCCGGTAATCCGGCCCGCCGGTCTCCGCCCCGGCCACAGGCTGCGCGCCATAGCCGGTGCGGGTCGCCGACCAGTAATCCAGCTTCTCCGGCGCCGCACAGGCCGCCAGCAGGGCTGCTGCCCCGAACATCAGGAATTGTTTCACCATGCCCCTCCAATCCGTTTGAGCCATCATAGCGAGGAAACGGGGCGGCAATGTGGCACCTGCCGCCCCGCTGAATGCGGTATCAAGACCCTTAGTGGCCGCCGGAGAACACCAGCGTCTGCACCGGCAGCAGCAGCATCTGGATGCGCAGCAGCAGGGCATGCACCAGGCCGACCGTATCCACCGCATGCAGGAACAGCCACCGGCCAAAGCCAAGCTCGGGGTCATCCAGAATGCCGTGATTGCTGGTATAGGCGTTGGCGATGCAATTGCTGCCTGGCGGGATATCATCCGTCTGGCCTTTGTAGAGGGGCTCCATGAACACTGTCAGGGTGCCGGGGCGCCGGTTGTCCTGCGGGTCGCGCAGGTTGTCGCTGGGCCGCACCTGCCCCGAGGGGATCACGTCCTGCACCTCCACGACAACCATTGGTATGACGGTAAAGGGTTTCGACAGGCAGCCCATTTCAGCAAACATCCCGGGCTTTATCACCCCGGCAGTCAATTGCCCGAACCCGGCAACAAAGCGGTCGCGCTCGACAAACTCCGACGGCACCAGAATGCCGGCCGGGCGCAGGATCGGATTCACGTAGTCCCCTGCTTGCAAGGCGAATTGCTCAACCCGGCCCGTGACGCCCGCAACCACGCTGGTCTTGGCCAATTCGACCTCCGCCTGCTGCTGCGCCGCCTGCGCGCTGGCCCGCTGGGCCGGGATCAGAACGCCGATGTTCTCCTCCACCGACGCCTTGCCCGCCTCAGCTGCATCCAGCTCTCCTTCGCGGCGGGCGACCAGGTTCTGCAGCCGCTCGATCTCCGCCTCGCGCACGGCGGCCGACCCGCGCTCGCGCAGTTCCAGATTGCGCTCCAGATCATCCTGCGCCTGGGCCAGGGCTGCGGTCGCCTGTTCGATGCCGGCTTCGGCTGCCGCCAGCTCCGCTCCGGCAACCGCCAGAGACGCTTCGATTTCGGCAATGCGCTTCCTCGCGGTCTCCACCGCAGCCTGCTGGCTGGCGTCATCCAGCCGGAACAGAAGGTCGCCGGCCTCCACTTTCTGATTGTTCTCGACGAGCACCTCCGCCACCCGCCCGCCGGTCTCGGGCAGGATCGTCACGGTGCGGAAGTAAGAGGCCACGCTGGTGGTGGCGGGATGGTAATAGAAAATTGCCGTGATCAGCGAGATGGTCAGCACCGCGCAGGCGGTGATGCCCCAGCGCAATTCATACCAGACCGAGAAGAAATTGATTTCCCTGCCAAGGCGCTTGCCCTGGACATACCGGCGGAACAGGAAATCCGGCAGCACCGTCAGCAAAGAGCAGATCATCAGTTCCAGCATGGATCACTCCTCCCGGCTGCGCTGCTTCAGCTCTTCCAGCGATGCCGCGATCGACTGTATCGGCGTCAGGAAATCCGGCATCCGGAAGGCCGCCAGCAACAGCGCCGCGACCCAGAACAGGTTGTTGTGGGTGAACAGCGCCAGCAGGGCCAGGATGCCGATCACCTGGAACTGCGTGTGGTTGTCGGTATGCGCCATCTTCTCGGGAATGGCGTGCAGCGTCAGGTACAGTGCACCGATCCCAAGGATCAGCAGAATTGTGGTAACTGCCATGAAGGTGAACAGCGGGTCGCTGCCGTCGGGCCCCGGCAGATAGGCCGGCACGTGCCCTGCCGCCATGGGGTGTGCATCTGGCGTTGTCATCGGTCGTCCCCCGTCATCAATAAACTATTTAACTGCGGCCCATAGTTGCACCCGCCGCCGCTGCGACCAAGGGTTTTTTAACCCCGCGCAGCGTGGATTTCCCTTTGCCTTCGGCCACCTGCGTGCCACTCTCCGGCCATGACCAGGACACTGACCTCCCCCGATGGAAGCCCCGCCAGCCGCTTTGCTTTTGGCACCATGCAGTTCGGCGGCCGCG
Organism: Leisingera coralii; assembly: GCF_049056525.1. Lineage (NCBI taxonomy): Bacteria > Pseudomonadati > Pseudomonadota > Alphaproteobacteria > Rhodobacterales > Roseobacteraceae > Leisingera > Leisingera coralii. The sequence continues at coordinate 154,712 of NZ_JBHUPT010000029.1, forward strand.
CCGATGAGACGCAATCGGCCCAGATGTACGCCGCCTGCCGCGCCGCCGGGATCAACCACTTCGACACCGCCTGGCTCTATACCGGCGGCAACTCGGAACAGATCCTGGGCCGCCTCATCAAGGATGAGCGCGGCCAGCTGCTGATCGCCACAAAGGCGGGCTACGAGGGCGGCGCCGGCGCTGCCAACCTGCGCGCCCAGCTTGACGAAAGCCGCCGCCGGCTGGATCTGGACATGGTCGATGTCTTCTACCTGCACCGCTTCGATCCGGACACCGACCTGCGCGAAACCATGGACTGTTTCGCGGCACTGAAGGCGGAAGGCGTCATCCGCTATGCGGCGCTGTCGAACTTTGCCGCCTGGCAGGTGATGAAGGCGCAGATGGCCGGCCTTGCCTCCGGCATTTCCGTGGACGTGCTGCAGCCGATGTATTCGCTGGTGAAACGCCAGGCAGAGGTGGAGATCCTGCCGATGTGCGCCGACCAGGGCATCACCGCAGTGCCCTACTCGCCTCTGGGCGGCGGCCTGCTCACCGGCAAATACGCCACTGGCGGCAGCGGCCGCATCACCGAGGACAAGGGCTACAGCATCCGCTACAGCCCGGCCGCCATGCACCAGACAGCCGCGGCGCTGACAGAGCTTGCCGCCCAGCGCGGCACCCATCCCGCCACCCTCGCCGTGGCCTGGGCTGCCGCCCACCCAACCGCGCCGGTGCCGATCATCTCCGCCCGCAACGCAGAGCAGCTGCAGCCCTCGCTGGCGGCGCTGGATTTTGAAATGGACGCAGAGCTTTACAGCACAATCGAAGCCTTCAGCCCGCGGCCTGCACCCGCGACTGACCGGCTGGAAGAACAGGACTAGGCCTATGCAGGATTTCATCGTCATCGGCGGCGGCATGGCCGGCATCAGCGCCGCCGCCCGGCTTGCGGACCTGGGCAGCGTCACCCTGCTGGAGATGGAGGACGCGCTTGGCTACCATTCCTCGGGCCGCTCCGCCGCGCTGTTCGAGGAGAACTACGGCCACGGCCCCACCGTCACCCTGAACCGCGCCAGTGCCGCCTATTTGCGCGGGAACGGCTACCTGTCGCCGCGCGGGCTGATGCTGGTGGGGGCCAAGGGGGACGCCGATGGCTTTGCCCGCGACGTGGATGAGCTGGGCATGGCCACGCTGGAGCTGGACGAGGCCCGCGCCATGGTGCCGATCCTGAACCCGGAGACAGTGGGCTATACCGCCATCAGCGGCGCGGCGGAGGATATCGACACCGACCGGATGCTGCAGGACTTCGCGAAAACCTTGCGTGCCGCGGGCGGGCAGATTGTGACCAAGGCGCCGGTCACCGCGATCACCCGCACCGCCTCCGGCTGGGAGGTCACCGCGGGCGGCCAGACCTATCAGGCGCGCCAGCTGGTCAATGCCGCGGGCGCCTGGGCGGACCAAGTCGCGGCGCTGGCCGGGGTGGCGGCGATCGGCCTTCAGCCCAAACGCCGTTCGATGGCGCGGCTGCCTGCGCCGGGCGGCCATGATGTCAGCGGCTGGCCGATGCTGCTGGGTGTTGGCGAGACCTGGTACGCCAAGCCCGATGCCGGCAAGCTGCTGGTCTCCCCGGCCGATACCGACCCGGTGGAGCCGCATGACGCCTATGCCGACGACATGGTGCTGGCCGAGGGGCTGGCGCGTTACGAGGAAATGGTGACGGAGCCGGTCACCCGGGTCGAAAGCAACTTTGCCGGCCTGCGCAGCTTTGTCCGCGACGGCACCCTGGTGCTGGGCCCGGATCCGGACCAGCCGGATTTCATCTGGTGCGCGGGCCAGGGCGGCTATGGCATCATGACCGCGCCCGCGGCCTCGCAGCTGATCGCCGACCTGGTGGCGGGCCGCACGCCCGTATTGGACTCGGAAACGGTGGCGGCGCTGTCCCCCGCCCGGCTGCGCTGATGCCGGTGCGCTCCGTTCCCGGCTCGGCCTCGGTGGCGGCACCTGAGGACGGCAAGCTGTTTGCCCCCGCCGCCGCCCGCAACTGCGGGGTGCTGTGCGACCTGCTGGCAGAGGTGGCCCCCGCCAAGGGCCGCGCGCTGGAGCTGGCCAGCGGCACCGGCCAGCACGTGGCGGCCTATGCCGCCCGCCTGCCCGGCCTGATGTGGCAGCCCAGCGAGGTGGAGGCCGACCGGCTTGCCAGCATCCAGGCCTATGCGGAGGAGGCAGACCTTGCCAACATCTCTCCGCCGGTTCAGCTCGACGCCACCGCCCCCGGCTGGGGCGCCGCGCATCCCGGCCAGGACCTGATCGTGCTGGTAAACCTCCTGCACCTGATCAGCGAGGGCGAGGCCCGCACCCTGATCCGCGAGGCCGCCGCCGCCCTCGCCCCCGGCGGATGCTTCGTGATCTACGGCCCCTTCATGCGCGGCGGCGAGCTGACCAGCGACGGCGATCGGGCCTTCCACGCAGCGCTCTCCACCCACGACCCCGAGATCGGCTACAAGGATGACTTCGACGTGATCGATTGGCTGCACGGCGCCGGGCTGGAGCTGCTGCAGGCGGTGGAGATGCCCGCCAACAACCTGACCCTCGTTGCGGAAAAACCGGCCATCTGACCTGTATCAAAGCCGCGCAGGAGCGCCGCCCATACACCTTCAATAATCCGAATGTATTATCGAGGGAACAGCAGATGGACTGGCACGAGAAACTGGACGGAACCCGCAAGGGCCTGCGCAATCTGAACGGGGCGATCCCGGAAACCGCCCAGGCCTTTGGCGCTTGGCAAGGCGGTGAAGCAGGGCGGCGTGCTGGAATTCAAGCAGAAGGAATTCGTCGCCTTGGGCATCGCGGTGGCACTGCGCTGTGAGGATTGCATCGGCCTGCATGTGGAGGCGCTGGTCAAGACTGGCGCCACCCGCGCCGAGGTCGGCGACGTGCTGGCGATGTCGATCCAGATGGGCGGCGGCCCGGCGATGATGTATGCCGCCAAGGCGATGGAGTGCTACGACCAGCTGACCCGCTGATCAGCCTACGGTTGCAGAAAATCCGGCTGCCTGACCTGGATCAAGGCAGCTGCGCCCGGCTCCGCTACAGCTCTTGCTGACCTAACGTAAAGCAGGACCTGAAAGTAATGATGCATGGTGAATCCGAGGCGCCTCTTGCCAGCCCGCCCCTCCCGGCCGGCGCCGCGCCGGACCTGATCCCGGATGGCAGCGCGGCGTCCAGAAAGGCGGAGCTGGCGGTGCTGGAGCTGGCCGTCGCCCTGGGCTGCCCCGGTTGCATCAGCACCCAGACAGACGTTCTGGTGAAGGGAGGAATACCCCGCGCCGCATTTTGCGAGGCGCTGCAGAAATCCATCGATGCCGCCGGGCCGCTTGCCATGATGGGGGCCGCCCGGGCGATGGACCGGTTTGATGAACTGACAGCCTGAATCACCGGCTGCGGCGCGCAGCTCTGCCGCGCCCCGATCCGGTCGCTGACGGCGGCCTGGGGGAAAATCAGCGCCCCGCCGTGAAAACTGCCGGCGGCCTCAACCGTCAGAAAGTTCTCATCGGCACTGATCTGCAGAGCGATCTATTTTTCCGATCAGTCCGAGCAAATCAATTCGTTATCCCTAGCTGGCCCGGAGGCGCTACGCTGTCCGCAGATCAACCAAAGGACTCGCGCCGATGCTGGACAAAAGCCACAAGCCAACCTGGACCAGTTTCACCGAAGCCACCCCCGAGGACTGGGCCGCGGTGGAGAAATACGAGGAAGAATACAACGCCGCCCTGCCGGAGCGGATCCTCGACGCCATCCGCTCGCTGGACGAGGACTGGACCCCCTACCCGGTGAACCGCTACCAGCATTGCCTGCAGGCGGCGACCCGCGCCTGGGAGGACGGCGCCGATGACGAGATCATCGTGGCGGCCCTGGTGCATGACGTCGGCGACATCCTGTCGCCCTACAACCACGGCGAGCTGTCGGCGGCGATGATGAAGCCCTACGTCAGCGAGAAGACCTACTGGATCCTCAAGCACCACTGCGTGTTCCAGGGCTTCTACTACAACCACCACTTCGGCGGCGACCGCAACGCGCGGGACAAGTACCGCGACAGCCCCTATTGGGAGGACTGCCGGTATTTCTGCGAGAATTACGACCAATGCGCCTTTGACCCGGAGTATCCGACCAAGCCGCTGGAGTTCTTCGAGCCGATCCTGCGCAAGGTTCTGTCGCGCGGCTGGGGCCATATGGAGCTGGCGGAAACAGCCGAGGACTGAGCTGCCCGCCAGGCAGCTTCTGCCAAAATATGAGAGGGGCCGGACGGCCCCTCTCATGAGAACTGCTTTTGCCAGTCCCGCCAGCCTTCATCGACCGAGGGGATCTGGTCCAACTGCTCCCCGGCAAAGCGGGTGGCGATCACGTAGCGCTTGCTGTCCACAGGGATCATCACATGCCTGCCGCCTGCGTCCGGGAAGCCGCCGCACCGGGTGCCGGGGAGGAAGCCGGCAAGCCTCAAAGGAGCAGTTGCGCCGCGCGATGCGCGCCGCTACCGGAGCCAGGCAGGCCGCGCCTGAGGCGCGGCCTGCCTGGCCCAACGGGACCCTTCGGATTTCACATCCGAACGGGGACGGGCGGGAGGGGTTCGGGCCGCCTTGCCTGGCGCCGTCAAACGCGCTGGTTACAATCTCAGCCCGCAGCGCGGATGCCAGCGCCCATCAGAACCGGCATCGCCTGGCCGCCGGCGTCCATCTCAAACGCCGGTTCAGCACGTATTGACCCAAGGCCTGCAGTCCGCAAAGCCTCTCTCACTTGCGAGAGCGTCAGCCCGGAGCCGCCTTCGTCCGCGGCCAGCCAGTCCCACTGCACAAACATCCCGCCGCTGTTCAGCAGGCCCGCCAGCGCCGCCACCGCGCCCGGGTAGTCTGGCAGGAAACCGCACACGGAGGAGGCGCATATCAGATCAAAGCCGGTGAGACCGTCCCCGGCCTTCGCCGCGCTGCCGTCCAGAATGTCTGCGTGGAGGGCCCTGACATTGGGCAGCGCCTTGTCCTGCAGCACCGCGATCATCCGGTCCGAGGTGTCAACGGCCACCACCTCCTGCACATGCGGCGCGAGCTTTTCGCTCAACAGCCCGGTGCCGCAGCCGAAATCAAGCACCCGCTTGTCCTGCCAGCCGCCGCCGGTGATGCCGGCATAGTCGTCCAGCGCGGTAAAGGCCCGGGCGGCATAATCCCGGACATCGCTGTTGCCGTCCCAGCCGTCGGCGTAATCGTTCCAGCCGTCGCTCATCTTGCCTGCCTTTCCTGCTTTGGTGTCTCAGGCCCGGGACAGTGAAGCGGCGGGCGGCGGGCGTCAACAGGACGAGTCAAACGGTCAGGCTGCAATGAGACGCGAGAAAGCCTGGGGGAGCGATGGTACATGAGCGCCAAAAAGCCCGGAATCAAGGCGAAGCCGCCGGGCGAGCGCCTGACCGCCCGCACGGGCTGGCGCTTCCGCGAGGGCAGTGGCCCCGCTTGAGCCTGGAGTGGCACTGGCAGGGATAAAGCGGCCTGCACCACGGTTGCAGCGCCACCCCGCGGTCAGGCGTGCGCCCGGCTCGGGCAATCGTTGTATTGCGGCGCACTGCCGGTCTTGGCTTTAGCTTTTGCGGCCCCGCAATCCGACCAGTATGAGGACTGCAACCAAGCCCGCAAACGGAACAGCGGCTGTGCGTGCAAAATCCGCTACGCTTGCCTTCCAACGCTAAGCACCTAGCGTCTGCAAATCATCCATTCTGTCGAGTATTTCCATAGCCGCTCCCAGTAGACAGGCGACTGCAAATGCTCCCAGAAAGGGCTTCACGCGAACCGGTCTCCCCGACAAAAGGATCGCCGCGAAGGTCAGCACGAGCCCGATAACAACGTGCAGTATGTCACGATCAATAGGCACGTATTGCGCAAGCAGAAGCTTTTACGATTGATACCATGAGGCCGTTTGATCCATCCCCCAAATAAATACAGGCAACATCTTTTTAAGCAACGCGCGGCGAAAGGAACGGCGCGTCCACGCTCCAACGACGACTTGCCCCAATAAAAAAAGCCCCGGCACTTTGGCCGGGGCTTCCTTGTTTCTTCCGTCAGACCTTAGCCGTCTTTCCGGATGACTTCGTTCTTCGGATCGTAGGGGCTGTCGCAGGTCACGACCGCATCCCACAGCTTGTCCTGGATCTTGACCTGCAGCTTGGTGCCTTCCACCGCGTACTCAGGCTTTACATAGCCCATGCCGATGGATTTCTCGAAGGCCACCGAGTAACCGCCGGAGGTCAGGCGGCCCACACGGGTGCCGTCTGCGGCATAGAGCGCCTCGCGGCCCCAGGGATCGGCGTCGCTCGGTCCGTCGATCAGCAGGGTGCAGCACTTCACGCGCACGCCGGTCTCTTCCAGCTTGGCCTTGCCGTGGAAGTCTTTCGACAGGTCGACAAAGCGCGGCAGGTCGGCTTCCAGCGGGGTCGCGTCGCGGCCCAGCTCGTTGCCGAAGGCGCGGTAGGACTTCTCCTGGCGCAGCCAGTTCTGGGCGCGGGCGCCGACCAGCTTCATGCCGTGCTTCTCGCCGGCTTTCTCCAGCAGGTCGAACAGGTAGTTCTGCATCTCGATCGGGTGATGCAGTTCCCAGCCCAGTTCACCGGTGTAGGCAACGCGGATCGCATTGACCGGGCACATGCCCAGTTCGATCTGCTTGGCCGACAGCCAGGGGAAGCGCTTGTTGGACAGCGCGGTTTCCGGATCGGCGTCGACGATCACCTCTTTCAGCACATCGCGGGACTTGGGGCCTGCGATGGCGAAAACGCCCCACTGGCTGGTCACGTCCTGGATCTCGATGTAGCCGAACTCTTCCATCTTGTCTTCGGCCGCTTTGCGCAGGAAGTCCGCGTCATATTCGGACCAAGCGCCGGCGGAGACCAGATAGTAGTTGTTCTCGCCGTTGCGGACGATGGTGTATTCGGTGCGGGTGGTGCCGGCAACGGTCAGCGCGTAGGTCAGGTTGATGCGGCCGACCTTGGGCAGTTTGTTGCAGGTGAACCAGTCCAGGAACTGGGTGGCACCGGGGCCTTTGACGACATGCTTGGTGAAGGCGGTTGCGTCGATCAGGCCAACGCCTTCACGAACGGCCTTCGCCTCTTCCACGGCATACTGCCACCAGCCGCCGCGGCGGAAGGAGCGGGCGTCGTGGTCGAAGTTTGCCGGCGCGTCCAGCGGACCGTAGTAGTTCGGGCGTTCCCAGCCGTTGACCCAGCCGAACTGTGCGCCGCGGGCCTTCTGGCGGTCGTAGGCCGGTGCGGTGCGCAGCGGACGGCAGGCTTCGCGCTCTTCGTCCGGGTGGTGCAGGATGTAGACGTGCTCATAGCACTCTTCGTTCTTGCGGGCCGCGAACTCGGTGGTCATCCAGTTGGAGGAGTAACGCTTGGGGTCGAGCGACGCCATGTCGATCTCGGCCTCGCCGTCCACCATCATCTGCGCCAGGTAGTAGCCGGTGCCGCCTGCGGCGGTGATGCCGAAGGAGAAACCTTCTGCCAGCCACATGTTGCGCAGGCCCGGGGCCGGGCCGACCAGCGGGTTGCCGTCGGGGGTGTAGCAGATCGGGCCGTTGAAGTCGTCCTTGAGGCCGCTCTCGGCGCAGGACGGAACGCGCTCTGCCATCGCCATGTACTGCTCGGCGATCCGGTCCAGATCCAGCGGGAACAGGTCGGCGCGGAAGCTGTCCGGCACGCCGTGCTCGAACTGTGCGGGCGCGCCGCGCTCGTAGATGCCCAGGATCCAGCCGCCGCGCTCTTCGCGGGCATAGGATTCGTTGTCGGCGTCGCGCACAACGGGGTGCTCGGGGTTGCCTGCTTCGCGCCATTTGACCAGCTCGGGGTCCTTGTCCATGACGATGAAGGTGTGCTCGACCGGGATTGCCGGCATCTTGATGCCCAGCATCTTGGCGGTGCGCTGCGCGTGGTTGCCCGACGCGGTCACGACGTGCTCGGCGGTGATCACCACCTGCTCGTCGGAGGGAACCAGGTTGCCGCCTTTTTCGACCATCTTGGTGCAGGTGACTTCCCAGTGGGTGCCGGTCCAGTGGAAGGCATCGGCCTGCAGCTTGCGGACGATCTCGACGCCGCGCTGACGGGCGCCCTTGGCCATCGCCTGGGTCACGTCGGCCGGGTTAATGTAGCCGTCCTCGGTGTGGTAGATCGCGCCCTTCAGATCGGAGGTCTCGATCAGCGGCCAGCGCTCCTTGATCTGCTCCGGGGTCAGCCACTCGTATTTCACGTCGCAGGTTTCTGCGGTGGAGGCATAGAGCATGTACTCGTCCATGCGCTCCTGGGTCTGCGCCATGCGCAGGTTGCCGACCACGGCGAAACCTGCGTTCAGGCCGGTTTCCTCTTCCAGGGTCTTGTAGAAATCGACCGAGTACTTGTGGATGTGGGTGGTCGCATAGGACATGTTGAACAGCGGCAGCAGGCCGGCTGCGTGCCAGGTCGAGCCGGAGGTCAGCTCGTCACGCTCGATCAGCATGACGTCCTCCCAGCCGGCCTTGGCCAGGTGATAGGCAATCGAGGTGCCGACGGCGCCGCCGCCAACAACAAGTGCTTTGACTTGGGTTTTCATTCTCCCGCTCTCCAGCTTTGTGAGATTCTTGGCAGTGGTTATGCCCGCGCATTGAAATCCGCGCAAAATCAGGCCGACGCAAAAACAGCCAAAACCGACCTTGCGCGCCACAGCATACCGGATTCTGGCAGCGGATTTGACGGCAATGGCGTTTTTCTGCGCAGCAAAAAGGGGGCTCGCGCCCCCTGATGGTCCCATTTCAGGCTGTCCTGCCCCCTGTCAGCAGTCCGCCACATTGCCGCGGCGGATGCAGACCGGCGGCGGCGCCTCTTCTGCGCCCGGCGCTTCCGCGACCTGCTCGCCGCCCGAGAACAGGCGCTTGCCATAGCTGGCAGCCTCACCCCAGACCGACGTTCCGCCGCCGTCAGCCAGGCGGGTTGCCTCCCGGGCCCGGGCGCGGGCAAACCGTTCCTGGACGATGGTGCCATAGTCGGTGGCGCTGAGATCGCCCCAGCTGAGGTTCGCGTCGCGTGTCTGGATAAAGTAGTCATATCCGATCACCGCCTGAGTGCTGAACACCAGGATGCCCATCGCTTTTCTCAGTCCCATGCTGCCCTCCGGTTCCGCGGGAATGCTCCGTGTTCATCCCAAATCAGGACCTGGCGCAGAATTGCGGCAGCTTTCCGGTTTTTCGGGGAAGAGTTCCGTGCAATTGCGCCTATCCGGCCCGGGCTCCTGCCCGGCCGGCTGCTGTTGCGTTCTGCCTGTGCTGTTCCTTGAGAGCTGATTGCCAGCGGTAAGGATTGGCGGCGCCGCCAAGAGGCGGAGGCGGGACGGGAGGTTCCTCCCGCACGCTGAACGTTGTCTCTGCGTACCCTTGCCACAGGGCCCTGTTCCTGGATGCCGGGGGTGTCAGGCCCAGCGGTGACCGCGATCAGGAGCCATCATGGCAGACCGGGCTTAAGATGCAGTGAGACAGGCGTGCGCGAGGTGTGCAACACCCCTGCAGAGCCTTGGCGCGCTGGTTGCACAATGAGTATTTTTACAAAGAAGAAGAGAGGGCTGCGCTTCTTCTTTGCCCAAATACTCAATATCCTGCCCTCTGCGGCAGCCTGCTACGGGCATGGGCTACAACGCCGCCAGCGCCCCGGCGATCACCCAGAGGCTCAGCCCGATCCAGGTGCCGGTCAGCCCCCAGAACAGCAGCGGATGGGTGCTGCGGCGGACCGGTTCGATGAAATCGGCGCGCCCCGTGCGCAGCGCGGGCCAGCTCCACAGCAGGAACAGCACGCCCCAGAACAGCGCAAGGTCCAGCACCACCGCCAGCCAGATGCAGATCAGGCCCAGCGCGGCTTTCCACGGCAGGCCGCTGCCGCCGTTTGCCGCCTGTGCCGCCTCTTCCGGCCCCAGCGCCTGCATCATGAAGGCGGCGCCTTGCGGGTCGGCGGCCATCAGGCGGCCATCCTGCAGGTCCACCGTCACCTCGCCGCCCAGCGCCGCCAGTTCGTCCCTGGCCTGCGCCAGGGAGCGCACCGCAAAGCAAGGCATCCAGTAGCGGAACTTGCCGCGGATCTCTTCCGGCACCTCCTCGGCAACCGCCACCAGGCTGCCGTCCGGGTGGCGGATATCAAAGACCGGCCAGGGGGCCTCCGCGGCCTTGTGAAAGGTCCAGCCGAACAGGTCCTTGTAGAACCCTTCAATCAGGGAAATGTCCGGCACATGGTGATAGCGGCGCAGCACATGGCCGGGATGCGGCGGCCCGGCGGGCGGGGTGAGGCTGCTGCCCTCCACCAGGGTGAAACCGGCGCCGGAGGGATCGCGCACCAGGGCGATGCGGCTGTGTTCATCAAAGGGTTGCGGCTCGATCTCGATGATGGCGCCCTCGTGGCGGCGGGCGGCTTCGACCCTGGCGTCCAGATCCTCGACATGGACATAGGACATCCAGAAAGAGGGCATATTTATCTTCGCCAGAAACTCCGGCATCGGAAACACCGCGGCGGCGGTGTCCGCACCGTCCCGGGCAAAGTCATACGCCGCATCCCCGCCGAAAGACCAGCCGAACAGGCCCGCATAAGTCTTGCGCGCCAGTGCCATGTCGAAAGTGGAGAGGTCCGTCCAGATAAAGTGCCCGATGGTCATGAAAGCCGTCCCTTCGTGTTGCCTGCCAGTGATCTAGGCATCGCGGAGCGGAAGCGGAATGCACAATTCTTGCTGTTTTCCATTAGCGTGCGGCCAGCCGCGCCGGGCCAGCGCCTGCGGCTTGTGCCGGGCCGGGGTCACATTTCCAGGATCTTGCCCGGGTTCATGATGTTCTCCGGGTCCAGCGCGGCCTTGACCGCGGCCATGTAGCGGGTCGCCGCGCCCAGCTCCTGCTGCAGATAGGGGCGCTTGCCCTGGCCGATGCCGTGCTCGCCGGTGCAGGTGCCGTCCATCGCGATCGCCATCTCGTTGAGCCAGCCGATGTATTCGTCCGCCTTCTGCCGCTCCGCGTCGCTGTCCATGTCGATGAGCAGCAGCGCGTGGAAGTTGCCGTCGCCCACATGGCCGACCATCGGCGCCAGCAGCCCCATGTTTTCGGCCTTTTCCCGTGCAGCAGAAACGCATTCCGCCAGCTTGGAGATCGGCACGCAGACGTCGGTGGAAATCCCCTTGGCAGAGGGGCGCAGCTGCAAGCAGGCCCAGTACATGTCATGGCGCGCCTGCCACAGCTTGCTGCGTTCCTCCGGCGTCGAGGTCGCGGCGGTATCGAAGCCGCCGAATTCCTCGGCGATGGAGGCGAACATGTCCGACTGCTCCACCACGCCCGCGTCCGAGCCATGGAATTCCAGCAGCAGCAAGGGCGTCTCCGGCAGGTCGAGGCCGGAATAGGCGTTGGCGGCGCGTACGCTGAGCGCATCCAGCAGCTCGATCCGGGCGACGGGAATGCCGTACTGGATGGTCATCATCACCGCGCGGCAGGCGTCATCGACGGAGCGGAAGGAGCAGCGGGCGGAGCGGATCGCCTCGGGGATGCCCTGCAGCTTCAGGGTCAGCTCGGTGATCAGGCCAAGGGTGCCTTCGGACCCCACCAGAAGGCGGGTCAGGTCATAGCCGGCCGAGGATTTCTTGGCCCGCTGCGCGGTGCGGATCACACCGCCGTCGGCCATCACCGCCTCTAAGCTGAACACATTGTCCTTCATGGTGCCATAGCGCACCGCATTTGTGCCGGAGGCGCGGGTGGCCGCCATGCCGCCCAGCGAGGCATTGGCGCCGGGATCGATCGGGAAGAACAGGCCCTGGTCGCGCAGGTAGGTGTTGAGCTGCTCCCGGGTGACGCCGGGCTGGACCACCACGTCCAGATCCTCGGCATGCACCGCAATGATCTTGTCCATCCGCATCATGTCGATGCAGATGCCGCCTGCGGGGGCGTTCACATGGCCCTCCAGCGAGGTGCCGGTGCCGAAGGCAATGACCGGAACGCCGTATTCCGCGCAGACCTTGACGATCTCCGAGACCTCTTGGGTGGACGTCGGGAAGACCACCGCATCGGGCGCCTGGTTGGTAATCCAGGTGGTGGTGTGGCCGTGCTGTTCGCAGATCGCCTGGCCGGTTTGCAGCTGGTCGCCGAAACGCTGTTTCAGGGTCTCGATGGCGGCCGCGATCCCGGCCTCGTTGCGCGGCAGTGAGGTGGCTTGCACCATGATCGGTCTCCCCGGAAGATGGGCATGACGCCCGGAACATTCACCTGTTAACCTACGCCCCGCAGTTACGGGGCGGCAATACCCAGTAGCGGGTAGAGGCGCCGCAGCCCGGCGTGGCCGCCAGGCAAGAGAGTGTTACCCGCCCAGCGCGATCCCCTCGCGGCGCGGATCAGCGGCGCCCTTCAGCCCCTCGCCGATCTCGATCGCGTGCAGGCCGGAGTTCAGGTCGCGGACCTCCACCTCAAATCCCATCCCGGTCAGTGCATCCCCCAGCCCTTCGGCGCTGGTGCCTGCCTCCAGGTCATAGGTGCCGAACCGGTTGACCAGATGCGGCAGCGCCAGTGCCTCCTGGATGTTCAGCCCCCAGTCGGCCCAGGCGATGATGGATTTCGCCACATAGCCGATGATGCGGCTGCCGCCGGGGGAGCCGATGGCCAGCACCGGCTTGCCCTCGCGCAGCACGATCGCCGGCGCCATCGAGGAGCGCGGCCGCTTGCCCGGCTCCAGCCGGTTGGCAATCGGCACGCCATTGGCGTGGGTACGGAAAGAGAAGTCCGTCAGCTCGTTGTTCAACAGGAAGCCTCCCGCCATCAGCCGCGAGCCAAAGGCGTTTTCAATCGTCGTGGTCATTGACAGCACATTGCCGTACCGGTCCACGATCGAGATATGCGAGGTCGAGGGCAGCTCGATCGACTCGTCATCCGCCAGCAGCGCATGGTCGAACTCCGGCGACCCCGGCGCCACCTCGGGCAGCGCATCATCGCCCTGCAACAGCTCCGCCCGGCTGGCCAGGTAATCCGCCGCCACCAGCCCATGGGTGGGCACCGGCACATAGTCGCTGTCCGCCATGTAGCGGCTGCGGTCGGCAAAGGCGAGGCGCGAGGCATCGCCGATCAGCCGCCAGGCCTCGGCGCTTTCCGCCCCGAGCTCAGCCAGATCATAAGAATTCAGCATGCCCAGGATCTGCCCCACTGTGAGCGCACCGGAGGACGGCGGGCCCATGCCGCAGGCCTCGAAATCGCGGTAGGCGACACAGACCGCCGGGCGTTCCTTGACCTGATACAGCGCAAGGTCGGTGGCCGAGAGCACGCCGGGATTGCCCTCGGCAGTGCTGACGGCGTGAACGATCTCTGCGGCGATGGACCCTGAGTAAAACGCCCCGGCCCCGTCCTTGGCCAATGCCCGCAGGGTTTCGGCATAGTCCGGGTTCAGCAGCACCGCGCCTTCCTGGACCGGTTCTCCCTGCGGCAGGAAGTAGGCGGCGGTGGCCTGGAACCGTGCCAGCCGCTCGGCATCGCTTGCCACCAGACCGGCCAGGCGCGGCGAGACGGCAAAGCCGTCCTCTGCCAGCCGGATCGCCGGTTCAAACAGCGACGGCCAGTTGGCCTGCCCCCAGCGGCGGTGCGCCGCCTCCAGCAGCGCCGGTGTGCCCGGGGTGCCGACAGAGCGGCCGCCGACCACCGCGTCAAAGAACTGCAACGGCTCGCCGCTTTCATCCTGGAACAGCGTCGGCATCGCGGCCAGCGGTGCGGTCTCCCGCCCGTCCAGCGTTGTCACCTCGCCGGTGGCAGCATCGTACCAGACCAGAAACGCGCCGCCGCCAAGGCCCGAGGATTGCGGCTCCACCAGCCCCAGCACGGTCTGCACCGCCACCATCGCATCCGCCGCGGTGCCGCCTGCGCGCAGGACCTTGGCCCCGGCCTCCACCGCATGCGGGTTGGCGGCGGCAACCATCCAGTTTTCCGCTTCCACAGGCTGCCCGGCGGCCTTGGCCTCCAGCGCCGCGGCCACTTCAGGGGAAATCGCCTCAAAGGTGCCAGCGGTTGCCCCTTCGGGCGCAACGGCGTCCGAGGCCTCCTGTGCGGCGGCGGAGCCCGCGGCAAACGCGGCAGTGGCCAGAATCAGATACTTCATGAAAGTCCTCCCTAAAATGTCCAGCCACGCTGCGGTGCGCTTACAGCATCGACGGCACCACCTGATCCGGCGGGCGGTGGCCGTCCGCGAATGTCTTGATGTTCAAAAGCACCTTCTCGCCCATCTCGATCCGGCCCTCGATGGTGGCCGAGCCCATATGCGGCAAGAGCACAACATTCGGCAGCTCGCGCAGGCGCGGGTTGATGTCGGTGCCGTGCTCATAAACGTCGAGGCCCGCGCCCGCGATCTCCCCGGCGCGCAGCATCCGGGTCAGCGCCATTTCGTCAATCACCTCGCCGCGCGAGGTGTTGATGATCACCGCCGAGGGTTTCATCAGCTTCAGCCGCCGCGCGTTCATCAGGTGGAAGGTGGAGGGCGTCGAGGGACAGTTCACGGAGATCACATCCATCCGGGCCACCATCTGGTCGAGGCTCTCCCAATAGGTGGCCTCCAGCTTCTCCTCGATCTCCGGGCGCAGGCGGCGCCGGTTGTGGTAATGGATCTGCATGCCAAAGGCCGCGGCACGCTTGGCCACCGCCTGGCCGATCCGGCCCATGCCCAGAATGCCAAGACGGCGCCCGGCGATCCGTCCGCCCAGAAACGCAGTTGGCGCCCAGCCCTTCCAGTCGCCCTTCTGCATTACCGCCTGCCCTTCGGGCATCCGCCGCACCACCGCCATGATCAGCGCCATGGTCATGTCGGCGGTGTCATCGGTCAGCACGCCAGGCGTGTTGGACACAAGGATGCCGCGCTGGCGGGCGGTGGCCACGTCGATATGGTCAACGCCGGCGCCGTAATTGGCAATCAGCTTGAGCCGGTCGCCCGCCTGGCCCAGAAGCCCAGCATCAATGGTGTCGGTGACGGTGGGCACCAGCACATCGGCGTCCTTCACCGCCGCGGCCAGCTCGGCCCGGGTCATCGGCGTGTCATCCTCGCGCAGGCGCACATTGAACAGCTCGCTCAGCCGGGTCTCCACAGGTTCCGGCAACCGTCGCGTAACGACAACACTCAGTCGGTCTCTTGGCACTTGTGCTCTCCCTTGGGCTTTTCAATTCGCACGCCTCCATGGCATCGTGGCGCAGGATGCGAAGAGGCACAAGAACCCAAGCGCATTCCCTTGCCCGCAACCGGAAATTTAGCCGGGCGGCAGGGGCACAAGAAGACGGGCAGAAGACCGGAACAAAAGGCTGGGCGCAACCTGGCTGGGCAAGAAGAGGCGAACAGGCAGTGAGACAAGCGGCAATGGCAATCCGCCATCTGGCGGCAGCGGCGGCAGCCTTGGCCCTGACGGGCGCGGTCTGCGCCGCCGAATCCCGCGGACCGGTCACCAACCTCCCCCTGCCCCGCTATGTCTCGATGAAGGCCGCCACGGGCAATGTGCGCCGCGGGCCCTCGCTCAGCCACAAGATCGACTGGGTGTTCAAGCGCCGCGGCATGCCGCTGGAAATCACCGCCGAATACGGCCACTGGCGCCGGGTGCAGGACCGCGACGGCGCCGGCGGCTGGGTGCACTACGCACTTCTGTCCGGCGTGCGCACCGTGCTGGTCGAAGAGGACATGCTGACCGTGCATTCCCGCCCTGACACCCGCGCGCCGGTCACCGCCGCCTTTGAACTGGGGGTGGTCGCCCGCCTCGGCGAATGCGAAACCAGCTGGTGCGAAATCTCGGCCGGCGGCTACAGCGGCTGGGCCCCCAAGAAAAAGCTCTGGGGCGTCGCCCCGGACGAGCTGCGCGAGTAACGCCGCCTTTTTCATCTTTCCCCAAATACTCCGGGGTGAATTGGGCCAAAGGCCCAAGAGGGGCAGCGCCCCCTCTTCTTTCCGACCTGCAGGGCAGCGCCCCGCCCCTGCGCCCCTGCCCCGCTCCCCGGGACGCTGCCGCGGCAATCCGCGCGGGGGCCGGATGCGCCAAACCATTGCACCCGCAGCAATGGTGTTCTACATGGGGGCCGTACCTATGGCTGCCAAAGCAGGTTCCGGCCCGGTTTCCCGGGCCCCGCATCGGCAGCACCGGAATACCCTCACCGGCGCGGCCCGTCCGCGCTGCCGTCACAAAAGCCTCCGAGATCGCTGAAAGGTTGTGGAACATGGCAGAAAATCAAACCCCGGACATATTGTATACCATTGTAGACGAAGCGCCCGAACTGGCCTCGGCATCTTTCCTGCCGATCATCCGCAAGTTCGCCGCCGCCGCCGGTGTCTCTGTCGGCACCAAAGATATTTCGCTGGCAGGCCGCATCCTCGCCGCCTTCCCGGAAAACCTGACCGAGGCGCAGCGCCAGAGCGATGACCTGGCAGAGCTGGGCGAGCTGGTGAAGACCCCGGACGCCAATGTCATCAAGCTCCCGAACATCTCCGCCTCGGTGCCGCAGCTGGTGGCCGCCGTCACTGAGCTGCAGGGCCAGGGCTATGACATTCCGAACTACCCGGAAGAGCCCAAGACCGACGAGGAAAAGGCCATCCGCGCCCGCTATGACGCCATCAAGGGCTCGGCGGTGAACCCGGTTCTGCGCGAAGGCAACTCCGACCGCCGCGCCGCCAAGGCGGTCAAGAACTTTGCCCAGAAGAACCCGCACTCGATGGGAACCTGGTCGGCGGACAGCAAGACCAAAGTGTCGTCGATGCCGGGCAACGACTTCTATGCAAACGAGAAATCCGCGACCATCACCGCCGCGCAGGCCGGTGACGCGAAGATCGAATTTGTGGCCAAGGACGGCTCCGTCACCGTGCTGAAGGACAGCTGGCCGCTGGCCGAGGGCACCGTGGCCGACGCCACCTTCATGTCCGCCAAGGCGCTGTCGGCCTTCCTGAAGGACGCCATCGAGGACACCAAGGCAGACGGCACCATGTTCTCGCTGCACATGAAGGCCACCATGATGAAGGTCTCCGACCCGATCATCTTCGGCCATGCGGTCAAGGCCTGGCTGGCACCGGTGTTCGACCAGTTCGGCCCGCAGCTGGAAGCCCTGGGCGTCAATCCGAACTCCGGCCTTGGCGACCTGTTGAACCGGGTCAAGGACAACCCGGAAATCATGGCTGCCATCGACGCCGTGCGCGCCGAGCGCCCCTCCATGTACATGGTCGACAGCGACAAGGGCATCACCAACCTGCACGTGCCCTCCGACGTGATCATCGACGCCTCGATGCCCGCGGTGATCCGGGCCGGCGGCAAGGGCTGGGACGAGAACGGCAACAAGGGCGACACCAACTGCGTGATCCCCGACAACTGCTATGCGCCGGTCTATGACGAGACCATCAAGTTCTTCAAGGAAAACGGCGCGCTGAACCCGGCCACCGCCGGCGCCGTCGCCAACGTCGGCCTGATGGCGCAGAAGGCTGAGGAATACGGCTCCCACCCCACCACCTTCGAGGCGCCCGCAGACGGCACCATCCGGGTGGTTCTGGCCAATGGCGACACGCTGCATGAGCATGAGGTGGAAGCGGGCGACATCTGGCGCTCCTGCACCGTCAGGAAGGCGCCGATCGAGAACTGGATCCAGCTGGCGATGGACCGTCAGCGGCTGACTGGCTCCGAGGCGATCTTCTGGCTGGACGCAAACCGCGCCCATGACGCCGAGCTGATCAAATACGTGAAGCCCGCGCTGGAGGCCGCAGGCGTTGCCGGCAAGTTCCAGATCCTGGCGCCGCGCGAAGCCACCCGCCAGTCGCTGGAAACCATCACCAAGGGCGAGGACAGCATCGCCATCACCGGCAACGTGCTGCGGGACTACCTGACCGACCTGTTCCCGATCCTGGAACTGGGCACCTCGGCCAAGATGCTGTCGATCGTCAAGCTGATGAACGGCGGCGGCCTGTTCGAGACCGGTGCCGGCGGTTCTGCACCCAAGCACGTGCAGCAGCTGGTCGAGGAAAACCACCTGCGCTGGGATTCGATGGGTGAATTCTGCGCGCTGGGGGAATCGCTGAACTTCCTCGCCGACAGCAAGGGCAACAAGAAGGCCGGCGTGCTGGGCGCCGCGGCAGAGGACGCCACCCAAGGCATCCTCGACAACAACCGCTCGCCCTCGCGCAAGGTGGGTGAGCCGGACAACCGCGACAGCCACTACTGGTTCGCCCGCTACTGGGCCGAGGCACTGGCGGCGCAAACCGGGGACGCGGAGCTGGCGGCGCATTTTGCCCCGATCGCCGAAGAGCTGGCCGCCAAGGAAGAGCAGATTCTGGGTGAACTGGCCGCGGCACAGGGCGGCGCAGCCAACATCGGCGGCTACTACCACCCCAGCGCTGAACTGAAGGCCAAGGTGATGCGTCCTTCGGCGACGCTGAACGCGATCATCGGCTGATCCTTTCGGACCAATGCAAAGAGAAAACGCCCGGGGTTTCCCCCGGGCGTTTTTGTTTCGGCTGGCCGTATGGGTCAGAAGTCCTGCCACAGATCCCTGGCGGCGTTGCCTTCTGCCACCGCGGCCGGCTGCGGCGTGGCCTCGATGTCCCAGCTGCTGGGGCCGTGCGCGGTCGGTGCTGCCGCCTGTGCCGGGGCAGTCCTCGCCGGGGCGGCCGCGCGGGTGCCGGGGATCTTGAAGTGGGCGACCAGACCGGTCAGCCTGGTGGCATCCTCCTTCAGCAGCTGGCCGGCTGCGGTGGATTCTTCGACCATGGCTGCGTTCTGCTGGGTCACCTGGTCCAGCTGGGTCACGCCCGTGTTGATCTCGGCCAGGCCGGTCGACTGTTCCGCGGCGCCTTCGGCGATGCCGGACACCAGCTCGGAGATATGACTGACCTGCGACACGATGCTTTGCAGCGCCTCGCCCGCCTTGCCGACCAGCTCCACGCCGCGTTCGACCTGGCCGGTGCTGTTGCTGATCAGGGTCTTGATTTCCATCGCCGCGTCCGAGGAGCGCTGCGCCAGCGCCCGCACTTCCGAGGCCACCACCGCAAAGCCGCGGCCCGCTTCACCTGCCCGTGCCGCTTCGACGCCCGCGTTCAGGGCCAGCAGGTTGGTCTGGAAGGCGATGTCGTCAATCACCCCGATGATCTGCGAGATCTGGCTGGAGGACTGCTCGATCTCGGTCATCGCGGTGACCGCGCTTTGCACCACTTCGCCGCTGGTTTCGGCCTCGCGCTTGGCGTCCTCCATCGTCGCCTCGACGCTGCGGGCGCCCTCGGCGGCGGATTTCACCGAGGCGGTCAGCTCATCCAGCGCGGCGGCGGTCTGCTCCAGGGTTGCAGCCTGGCTTTCGGTGCGGTGCGACAGGTCATCGGAGGCCTGGCTGATCTCGCCCGCGCCGCTGCGGATGCTGTCAGCCGCGGCAATCACCTGCTCCACGGTCTGGCTGAGGGTTTGCGCGGTGCTGTTGAAGTCGCGGCGCAGCTGCTCGTATTCAGCCGGGAAGGTTTCGGTGATCTGGGCGGTCAGATCGCCCTGCGACAGGTCCGAAAGCTTGCTGCTGAGCACCTCCACCACGCTGCTGCGGGTGGCGTCGAGCTGCTGCTGCTCCTGCTCCATGTCCTGCTGCCGGATCAGCGCCTGGCGGAACACGTCCACCGCCCGGGCAATTTCGCCCAGTTCGCTGCGCGCGCCGGATGAGGGGATACCGCTTTCGGTGTCGCCATCCGCCAGTGCGGTCATCCGGTTCTTCAGTCCGTTCAGCGGGGCGGTGACGCTGCGGGTGATGAAGAAGGCCGCCGCAGCCAGCAGCAGCAGGCCGCCGCCGAGAACCGCCAGCGACTTGTTGCGCATGGCCGCAACATCCGCTTCGATATCAGAGACATAGGCGCCGGTGCCGACAATCCAGCCGAATGGCTCGAAGACCTGCACATAGCCGACCTTTGCCTCGATCACCTCGGAGCCCGGCTTTTTGAAGTAATAGGTCAGCTCGCCCGCGCCTTTGGAGGCCGCGATCTTCTCCAGCTCCTGGAACACCTTGATGCCGGTCACATCCTCAAAGGCACCCTGGTTGGTGCCGACCCAGTCCGGCACCGTGGGATGCGCCTGAACCACCAGGTCGTGGTCGAAGACAAACACATAGCCGGACTCGCCAAAGCGCAGCGCCGTCAGCCGCTCGCGGCCGATGTCGAGGGCCTGTTCCGGTGTGAACCGCCCGGTCCTGGTTCCTTCATCCAGGTCGCGCAGCAGGCTGACCGCCGCGTCGGTGACATTGTGCAGCTCCTTGTAGCGCATCTCGTAGGCGTTGTTCACGGCCTGGTTCAGCATCACGAAAGTGAGCACAGCAGTCAATCCAAGCGCGAGCAGCGTCAGGGAATAGATGCGGACGGGCAGACGGTAGAGAAAAGCGGGTATTCGGGGCATATTTGCAGAGCCTTCATTGCAGGTCTATTGCCGACCTGTTTAGGAGGCAGTCTCTAACAAACCCCTACCCTGCAAGGACCTGCCGGAGTTTTGATGCCGGTTTTCCGGAAGTTTTTGCCGCATTTTGAATGGAATGCCGCACAGGCGCCCCTTGGGCCGCGGTCTGGCCCAATGCAACGGAAAACACCCGGAGGAACCCCCGGGTGTTTTCTCGTCTCGGTTGTCGCCAGGGATCAGAAATCCTGCCACAGGTCCCTGGCGGCATTGCCTTCTGCCACCGCGGCCGGCTGCGGCTTGGCCTCGATGCCCCAGCTGCTGGGGCCATGCGCGGTCGGTGCCGGGGCGGCCTGTGCCGGAGACGCAGCGGCCTGAGCCGGGGCGGCCGCGCGGGTGCCGGGGATCTTGAAGTGGGCGACCAGCCCGGTCAGCCTGGTGGCATCCTCCTCGAGCATCTGGCCGGCTGCAGTGGCTTCCTCCACCATGGCCGCGTTCTGCTGGGTCACCTTGTCCAGCTGGGTGACGCCGGTGTTAATCTCGGCCAGGCCGGTCGACTGTTCGGCGGCGCCCTCGGCAATGCCGGACACCAGCCCGGAGATATGGCTGACCTGCGACACGATGCTTTGCAGCGCTTCGCCCGCCTTGCCAACCAGTTCCACGCCGCGCTCGACCTGGCCGGAGCTGTTGCTGATCAGGGTCTTGATCTCCATCGCCGCGTCCGAGGACCGCTGCGCCAGCGCCCGCACTTCCGAGGCCACCACCGCAAAGCCGCGGCCCGCTTCACCTGCCCGTGCCGCTTCGACGCCTGCGTTCAGGGCCAGCAGGTTGGTCTGGAAGGCGATGTCGTCGATCACCCCGATGATCTGCGAGATCTGGCTGGAGGACTGTTCGATCTCGGTCATCGCGGAGACCGCGCTTTGCACCACTTCGCCGCTGGTTTCGGCCTCGTGCCTGGCGTCCTCCATCGTTGCCTCGACGCTGCGGGCGCCCTCGGCGGCGGATTTCACCGAGGCGGTCAGCTCATCCAGCGCCGCGGCGGTCTGCTCCAGGGTTGCAGCCTGGCTTTCTGTGCGGTGGGACAGGTCTTTCGACGCCTGGCTGATCTCGCCCGCGCCGCTGCGGATACTGCCGGCCGCGGCGATCACCTGCTCGACGGTAGCGCTCAGATTCCTGGCGGAGGTGTTGAAGTCCTGGCGCAGCTGTTCATAGTCCTTGGGGAAGGCTTCGGTGATCTGCACCGTCAGATCACCCTGCGACAGAGCGGACAATTTGCCGCTGAGCGCCGACACCACCTTGCTGCGCTTCTCGTCGAGTTCCTTCTGCGCCGCCTCCAGTTCCTGCTGGCGGATCAAGGACTTCCGGAACACGTCCAGGGTCCGGGCCATGTCGCCGATTTCGCTCTTGTTGGTGGTGGCCGGAATGGCGCTGTCGGTGTCCCCGTCGGCCATCGACTGCATGCGCCCGCGCAAGGCGCTCACCGGTCCGGTGACACTGCGGGTGATCAGGGTTGCCCCCACCATCAGCACCGCCAGGGTCACGAGCAGCGCGGTCGCGGTTGTGATGATGTTCTGCCGCACGTTGGCCTCGATATCCGAAACATAGGCACCGGTGCCGACGATCCAGCCCCAGGGTTCGTAGACCCGGATGTAACCCATCTTGGCCTCGATCACGCCGGTGCTTGCGTTGGCGAAATGATAGATCAGCGAGCCCTGGCCCTCGGCCTTGGCGATCTTGAGCATTTCCTGATAAATCTTGACGCCGTTTTCATCGGTCAAATCGGGCTGGCGGGTGCCCACCCACTCCGGCAGAAAGGCATTTGCGGTGATCACCAGATCAAAATCAAAGGCGTGAAAATCACCCGCGGTGCCGAATCTCAAACTGTCGAGCGTTGCGCGCCCCATCTCACGCGCCGTTGCCTCGTCCAGTTGGCCCGCCTCGACCTGATTTTGCAATTCGTCCAGTTGGCTGAAGGCCAGATCGGTAATCTGGTGCAGTTCGCGTTCGCGGCTGGCGTATTCGGCGGAATTTGCCCGGATCAGCAGGAAAGCTGTCAGCATGGCAAACAACAGAACGGCCAAAGCAGCCAGAGCGTAGATCCGGACGGGCAGACGGTAGAGAAAAGCAGGAATTCGGGACATATTCAGCAGAGCCTTCATTGCAGGTCTATTGCTGGCCAGTTTTAGAATGCAGTCTCTAACAAACTCCTACTCCGCGTCGCCGGGACCGGTGCTTTACCGCCTGTTTTCCGGGGAGTTACCGCATTTTGCGAGGTCAGCGTCCATGGGCCTTTGCAGCCGGCCTTCCGGCGCGGATTATCCGGCTTGCGGCTTCAGCAACCAGGCTTTGCAAACGCAGAACCGCCGCTGGCGTTATGCGCAGCGGCGGTTTTGCGTTTGGTCATCG